>CADCJQ010000019.1:0-8611 GCA_902801795.1 uncultured Erysipelotrichaceae bacterium | reverse complement strand
TTTTTTTTGAATTGTATAATAATAATGAAAGGATAAAGTGTCAAATAATAAATGATTAAATAATAAATGTTTAAATAATAATTGTATACAGATAAAGAAAAATATGATATGATTTAATTATAAGATACGAGGTGTATATATATGGAAAAGAAAAATAATAAAGTATTATTATCAATAATAGGATTAGCAATATTATTAATAAGTGTAGTAGGAGTAACGTATTCATTTTTTAATTATACTAGAACAGGAACAGCAAATACTATAAAAACCGGTAATATTAGTTTTAATTCAACGCAAGATAATACTATTAGTTTAACTAATGTGTTTCCAACATCAAGTACTAATTTAAATAGTACAAACTCAGATACAGTAACAATTACAATAACAGGAGATACAACCTATGATGATGGTATTGAATATAAAGTTACTTTAGAAGATGTTAACAATACTATTAATGGTAAGACTATACCAATAAGTTTTACTACAACAGTAACAGATTTGGGAGACAAGGATACTGATTATTACACTAAACGTGGTGGAGAAGAAGCAATATATAATTTAACAGAAACAGGAGAGGTCGAAGATGGTAAATTTATTTTAGCAGGGTATATACCAGCGGGAGATGATGGAGTAGATGGAAGTATCGATATAACGGCTTTTATTGATTCTAGTAATGTTGCTATAAGTGATACAGTATCAACAATAGAAAATGGTAATTTAATTTATGGAGAGACACCAGGCGATTGGATAGCTGGAAGAACAGTTTTAACAACAACAGAATGGAATAGTTTAGCGGGTAATAATGCAATAAGCTTTAAAGTAAGAGTAGAAGCAAATGAAGGAATATGGGTACAAGAAGAGAAACACTATGTATTAGCAAATCTTAATAGCAATAGTAATTGGACAAGTATAAGAGCCAATATAACAAGTATAGAATTTCATAGTGATGGAGTAGCAACAGCAAATCCATTATCATCATTTGATGCAACCGATGTAACGAGTAAAGGAACAGTTACTGTATATACTGTAGATGATGGATTAGGGAATAATACTCGTAAAGCTATAATAGTTGCGGATGATACAATTTATGCTCCAGGAAATAGTTCTAGATTATTTAGAAATATGACAAATTTAGTTACATTTGATTCAAAAAACTTTAAAGTTGATAATGTAACTAATATGACTCAGATTTTTCAAAATTGCTCAAGTTTAACAAATGTTGATTCATTGATAGGTTGGAATACTTCAAATGTTACTGGTACAGGTTTTCTAGCTTTATTTCAAGGATGTACAAAGCTTGAAAATGTAGATGGTTTATTAAATTTTGACACATCAAAAGTAACATATATATATAGTCTTTTTGATGGATGTAAAAGTTTAAAAAATGTAAATGGACTTGGAAATTGGAATACTTCAAGTGTAACTAATATGGCCAAAATGTTTTCAGAGTGTGATAGTTTAACTGATATAAGTGGACTTAAGAATTGGAATGTAGCTAATGTAAGTAATATGAGTTATATGTTTTCAGAGTGTGATAGTTTAACAGATATAAGTGGACTTAAAAATTGGAATGTAGCTAATGTAAGTGATATGAGTTATATGTTTTATCGCTGTCATGCTTTAACAGATTTAAATGCTTTATCTAGTTGGAAAGTATCTAATGTAACTAATATGAGTCGTATGCTATTTGAATGTATAAATTTAATAGATGTAAAAGGGCTTAAAAATTGGAATGTTGCAAATGTTACAAATATGCGTACTATGTTTGGCGGTTGTACAAACTTAACAAGTGTTGATTTAAGTTTTTGGAATATGTCAGAGGTAACAGATGATATATCAATGTTTGAGGCAGCAGGCTTTACAACCTTAATTATGCCAAATAATTATACAAGAATAGATAATTTTATGTTCAATCACAATTCATCTTATACTGGTGAGTCATTTACAATGCCAAGAAGTGTAACTATTATAGGTAATTCACATATATTTTATGATTTTGGACAAGATAATTCTTTTAAAAAGTTTATTGTTGAAAGTGGCAGTACATCATTAAAAACGATAGATGATATATTATATAGTTATGATGGAACAAGATTAATTAGTATTCCAAGAGGAAAAACTTTTGTTAATAGAACATATGAAATGCCTGAAGGATTGACCTTTATGAATGAACTATCATTTTCTAGAAATCAAAATATTGATACATTGATATTACCTAATAGTTACGTAATTGAAAGATATATTAAGGGAAATACTTCTTATGATTCTAATGATAATAACAATTATGGTTTTGTTAATAGTGGTAATTCGTTAAGTATTGCAATATATCAATATACTTCAGTTAAAAAATATGAAGTTAAGAATGATAATACAAGGTATATGTCATATGAAGGATGCATATATAGTAAAGATGGAATTGAATTAATTGCTGTACCATTACATTATAGTGGAATATTAAATATTAAAGCAGGCACAACTACTATTGGTCAAGAGGCATTCTGGGTAGACGGAAAAAGTAGCATTGATAGCATAACAGCGATAAAAATCCCGGCAAGTGTAACAACGATAGAAGCCAATCAATTAACTACTTTAAATTCTTTAATGTCAAGAAGTACAAATCCAGTTACAATAACAATTGATTCTGGTAATACAGCATATCAAATTAGTGGCAACAAAATAGTTGCTAAATAATAGTTTATCTATAATTCACTCAAGTGGCAGGAACATGGACTGCTATGCAGATGGAACATTTACTCTTAATGCATAATTAAAAGAATAAAGAGAAATATTTTATTTAAATTACTTTAAATAGTAATTTAGATATGTTGAACTCTTTATTCTTTTTAGTAGTTATTATATGAAGTATAATATTTATTATAGCAATAGATAAAATTATCAATAAATATTATATTTAGGATAAAAACATAGAGAAAAAGCTTAACAATTTTATAACAGGACCCGTTATAAATTAAGAATACCTTTTAATGACGTCATTAAAATGTCGAGAGAGTGCAACATTTATTGCACGTAATAACTCACTATTAATTGCAATTAGTAGTGTAAAAATTAAAAATTGACCAGTCAATTTTTATGAAAATTTTAATCTATAAGTAGATTAAAATAATTTAAGACATAACTTAAATGAAGCTACAATTTGCCCAACATATCCTGTTTATTATATCTTGACGATTATTTATATCTTATCATATAATTTGTTCAGTTAGAGTTACTTGCTAATTGTTTGCTGATTAAATTTAGGTTGATAATTTGTGCCTTAGGCAAGGTAGATACATCTATTTGGGCGTACCTCTCGGTAATGTACTATACATTATTAGTTCGCAAAGGGAGGAAGCTCTTTTTGCGTATTTTGTAGGCTAACTATAAGAATGATTTAATGGTTAAAAATGAAATAATTGAAAATATGATTTATGTAATAAGGGTAGTACAAGTTATGTTAGATTTTGATTTAGCAATGCTTTATGAATGTAAAAATGGTACAAAATCAATTAATTTAGCAGTAAAAAGACATCCAAATAGATTTCCTGAAAGATATATGTTTCAACTAACTGATGAAGAATATAATAATTTGCGGTTTCAATCTGAAAACGCAATAAGTAAAATGTCTAGAACTTTACGAGAAAAAATCAGGAATAAAGAATATCAAAGATTAAATGATGAAACTAAAAATAAATTAATTAATAATGAAGAATTAGATATTTATGATAATGTTAAAAATCCCATAATTATAAATACATCATAAATACTTATTATTTTATTATTCTGTTTATATAACTATCTTCTCATACAAATAAAGTTGCTATTTCCTTTTTTCACAATAAATGGTATAATATCTATGTTTTTTAGGAGTGATTCTGTATGAAAGTTAAATATAATTTAATTAACGAAGAAAAAAATACTAAAGCGAGACTTGGAACATTAGAAACAAACTATGGTACTTATGAAACTCCAATGTTTATGCCTGTTGGAACACGAGCTACAGTAAAAGGTATTACACCGGATGAAATTTATGATATTAAAAGTGGGATTATTCTTGCTAATACATATCATTTATGGTTAAGACCAGGACCAGATTTAATAGAAAAAGCAGGTGGTCTTCATAAATTTATGAATTACAATGGACCTATCTTAACTGATAGTGGAGGTTTTCAAGTATTTTCTCTTGCAAGACCTAAGGATATTACGGAAGAAGGAGTTCATTTTAAAAGTCATATTGATGGAAGTAAATTATTTTTAACTCCTGAAAAATCTATTGAAATTCAAAATAAATTAGATAGTGATATTGCGATGAGTTTTGATGAATGTCCAGGTTATCCTAGTACTTATGAATATATGGAAAAAAGTATTGAAAGAACATTACGTTGGGCTAAAAGAGGAAAAGATGTTTTTAATAATCCAAGACAAAGTTTATTTGGTATTGTTCAAGGTGGTGAATATCCTGATTTAAGAAAAAGAAGTGCAATTGAAACATCTAAAATGAATTTTGATGGATATAGTATTGGTGGAACATCAGTAGGCGAAACGAAAGAAGTAATGTATAAAATGGTTGAATATGCTACTGCTTATTTACCAGAAGATAAAGTTCGTTATTTAATGGGAGTAGGTGATCCTATTGATATCATTGAAGGTGTTATTCGAGGTGTTGATATTTTTGATTGTGTTTTACCAACACGTATTGCAAGACATGCTAATGCTTTTACTAAATATGGAAAAATTAATTTAAAAAATGCAAAGTTTAAGGAAGATTTTACACCAATAGAAGAAGATTGTGATTGTTATGCATGTAAAAACTTTACTAGAGCCTATATTCGTCATTTAGTAACGCTTGATGAGATGTTAGGTTCACGACTACTTTCTATTCACAATTTACGTTTTTTAACAAGATTAACAGAAGATTTAAGAGAATGTATTAAAAATGATAATATCTTAGAATATCGTGATAAATTTATAAAAAACTATTATGGCGATAAAGAATATTTGAATAATAAGACAACAGGTCAAGGTGATTAAATTGACGAAAATAATTACAAAAAATGAACTAGTTTTGGCAAAAGAAGAATTAGATAAAGGTAATTTAGTAATATTTCCTACAGAAACTGTTTACGGATTAGGTGCTAATGCCTTAGATAGTGAAGCGGTGGATAAAATCTTTAAAGCGAAAAATCGTGCAAGTAATAATCCCTTGATTGTTCACTTAAAAAATGTTCATGAAATAGAGAAATATGCGGTAGTTAATAATGAAGTTGAACAAAAACTTATTGACAGTTTTATGCCTGGACCATTTACAATTATTTTACAAAAGAAAGATATTATTCCCAATAATGTTACTTGTAATATGGAAACGGTTGGTATAAGAGTTCCTATTGATGAAACCGCCCATCATTTATTAGATATTTTAGAGTATCCAATCGCTGCTCCTTCCGCTAACTTATCAACAAGACCATCTGGAACAAGAGTAAGTGATATTTATGAAGAATTCAAAGATAAAGTTGAATTTATTATTGATGGTGGAGAATCAACTATTGGGCTTGAGAGTACAGTTTGTAAGGTAATTGATGGTATTCCAACTATTTTACGACCAGGCTTTATTACGAAAGAAGATATTGAAATGGTAATTGGTTCTTGTAATGTATCAGAATTTGTTTTAAAAGAGGCTCATGGTAAAGTTGAAAGTCCAGGAATGCTTTATAAACATTATTCTCCTAAAACTAAATGTCTTTTAGTAGATAAAGAAAAAATTGATGAAGTAAGAAAAGATTATCATAATCCTATTATTTTAGGAGATAGTACGATAATGGGTGATAATGTAATTTGTTATGGTGATGATTTAGTTTCTATTGCCCATAATATTTTTAAATTATTAAGAGAAGCTGATGAGAAACAAGGAGATATTATTCTTATTCAAGCGGTGGATTTAAAAGGATTGGGCTTGGCAATTATGAATAGATTAATTCGTACTTGTGAATATAATTATATAAGGAAAAATGATGAAAATAATTAAATATAATAAAATTAATGGTAATAAATATGAAGTATATTTAGAAAATAATGAAAAAATAAAATTATATGAAGATGTTATTTTAAAAGAAGAATTATTATTAAAAAAAGAAATTGATGATATTTCTAAGATTCTTGTAATAAACAGTCAATATGAAATATATGATGTTTCTTTAAAATACTTAAATCATCATGTAATATCTATTAAAGGTATGAAAGATTATTTATTAAAGAAAAATTATGTTGAAGAGGATATTAATAATACTATTGATAAATTAATAAAAAATGGTTATTTGAATGACTCTTATTTCGCTAAATGTTATATAAATGATAAAATTAATTTAACTAATGATGGACCTTTGAAAATAATTAAGTATTTAGAAGATAATAATATCGAAAGAGAAGTATATTCAGAAATACTTGATAAAGATGATGAAATATGGTCTTCTAGAATAAAGAAATATCTTGAAAAACAAGTTAAGTTAAATAAAAAGAGTAGTTATTACTTTAAAAATAAAATGATGGTTAATCTTATTAATTTAGGATATGAAAAAGAAATGATTAATAGTTTACTAAACAATATTACTATTGATAATCAAGAAGAATTAAAAAATATTGAAAAAGAGAAAATACGAAAGAAACTAGAAAAGAAATATTCGGGTAATGAATTAGAAAGAAAGATTAAAGAAAAATTATATCAAAGAGGTTTCTTTGAATAGAGGTGTAGGATGTTAATAACTAGTGTGGATAATAAAAAAATAAAAGATTATGTTTCTTTAAAAACAAGTAAAGGAAGAAAAGAAAAGGGTTTATTTCTAGTAGAAGGAAGTCATTTATGTGAAGAAGCCGAAAAAAGTGGTTTACTTCAAGAACTATTAGTTTTAGATAAAATGAAATTAGAGTTTGATACTAATAAAGAAATTATTTATGTAACAGAAAATGTTATGAAAAAAATCTCTAATTTAACTAATATACCAATGGTAATTGGAGTATGTAAAATTAAAGAAAATAAGAAAATAGAAGGTAATCATATTTTATTACTTGATAATATTCAAGATCCAGGAAATATTGGAACAATTATAAGAAGTGCTAAGGCTTTTAATGTTGATACAATCGTGTTATCTGATGATTCAGTTGATATTTATAATGATAAAGTTCTTCGTAGTACTCAAGGAATGCTTTTTCATAGTAATATTATTTATGATAATCTAACTAATGTTATTAATAAATTAAAGAAGGAAAACTATCTTATTTTAGGAACAGATGTTAATAACGGTACGGATGTTCGTGATATTAAAGTAGATAAATATGCTTTAATAATGGGGAATGAAGGACATGGTGTTCGAAAAGAAATTAAAGAAATCTGTGATAAAAATCTCTATATAAAAATGAATAATTCATGTGAAAGTTTAAATGTTGCTGTTGCAACAAGTATTTTATTATATGAACTTAATAGGAGTAATCATGAGTAAGATTGTTATTGGTAAATATGTTAATACTCATGGTATTAAGGGAGAAATAAGAATTAAATCAAATTTTGAGTATAAAGATAAAGTATTTCAAAAAGGTCATAAAATAATTATTGATAATGAAGTATATGAAATTAATTCTTATCGTGTACATAAAGAATATGATATGGTAACTCTTATAGGAATTGATGATATTAATAAAATACCTTTTAAAAAAAATACTTTAGTTTATATTGAAAGAGAAGATTATTTAAATAAAAATGATTATATTGATAGTGACTTAATTGGATTTATAGTTTATAATAGTAAGTTAAATTGTGTTGTTAGTGATATTTTATATATTAACGATAAGAAAAAAATTCTTAATTGCGAAGGAAAGTTAATTCCTTTTGAATTAATTGAAAATATTGATTTAAAAAATAGAAAAATTAAAGTTATGGAGGTTGATGGTTTATGAAAATAGATATTTTATCTCTTTTTCCAGAAATGTTTACGGGTCCCTTTACAGAATCTATTTTAAAACGAGCTCAAAATGAAGGAAAAGTTGAGATAGAAATACATAATTTTCGTGATTACTCCAAAGATCTTCATAAAAATGTTGATGATACACCATTTGGTGGTGGTAGTGGAATGGTTTTATGCTGTCAGCCAATATTTGATTGTATTAAGTCTTTAAAAAAAGAAGATTCATTAGTTATTATGATGACCCCTAGTGGAAAAACTTATAATCAAGAACTTGCTTATGATTTAAGCAATAAGAAACATTTAATTATTCTTTGTGGTCATTATGAAGGATTTGATGAAAGAATCCGTAGTATTTGTGATTTAGAAATAAGCATTGGGGATTTCATTTTAACAGGAGGAGAGATTCCAGCAATGGTCTTAGTAGATAGTATTATAAGACTGCTTCCGGGAGTAATTGATAGTGAAAGCAGTTTAAATGAATCATTTAATAATTCTTTATTAGATTATCCTGTATATACGAAACCAAGGATTTATGAAGGAATGGAAGTACCTGAAATATTATTATCAGGAGATCATAAAAAAATTAATGAATATCGTCTTAGTGAACAGATAAGAAAAACTAAAGAAATTCGTCCAGATTTATGGGAGAAATATCATGAAGA
>CADCJQ010000018.1 GCA_902801795.1 uncultured Erysipelotrichaceae bacterium | reverse complement strand
GATTATTTTGATCAATCGAATCAATTTTAAACATTCTTTTAGTAACGGTGATTTGACTTACTTTAATTGTTGTAGGTTCACCATTTTTTCTAACATCTTTTCCAAAATATAAATGCATATAATTATCTATATCTTTTTCAAAAAATTCATTGGTTACATTAAATGTTACATTTTTCCAAGTTCCCGTATTTGTTAGGCTATACGTTAAATTTTTTATATAGAATGTTCTTTCGCTCCAAATAGGATAATCTTCTACATAATTACTATATCCATATCCTAAATAATTTCTAGCATTATTAGCAGTTGAAGAACTCTGTAGTAAAATGTTTCCTTCACCTTCATCTAAATAATTAATTGTTATATCATAATATGTATCCTCATCTTTAATAAAATCTTTATCAACTTTAACAGTAAATCGACTAACACCAAGATTGGTTTCATCATTATATTCAATATTATTTACCCAAACCATTTTATTATCTTCGTTAACAACATTAGCATTATTTGTTGTTAATGTAAGGTAATTATCATCTGAATTATTGCTACCAGCATTTATTCGGGTAATCATTGGGGTAATACTTAATACTTCATTCTCTACCCATATTCCTTCGTTCGCTTCAACTTTGATTTTAAAGATGATTGGAGAATCCTGAAGCGCATTCCATTCTTCTGTTGTCAAGACTACTTTTCCTTCTCCAAAACTTCTTGGAGTCTCACCACCATAATATGTATCACTTACACCAATTTTACTTTCATCAAAGTAAACACGTAACGTAATCTTACCATTAATTTCTTCGTTAGGTGCAATATAACCAACTAATAGTTTTTCACCTGCTGCAATAGTATCTTTGGCTAACACCTTATATATTGAAGTACTACCACCTCGGTTATCAAAATAATCAGTATCATTACTACCAATTGTTTTATTAGTATCTTGTGTGGTATCTATATTAACACTTACTGGTATGCTTTGACCATTTAATATCAAATTTTCACCACTAGCAACACTTACTAAATATTCAATACCACCATTATAAGATGTATTACCTTGAATATTAACTGTTGAAACACCAACATTATTTTGATCAGTTAAAACATCACTACTGCTTATTGGAAAAACATTTTCTAAATGCAAGACATTTTCTGTAAAATTAAATTCAATATTTCCGGTTTTAACAACATTTTCATTTCCTGTTCTTGTATAGTTAAAGAAGGCAGATGTAACACCTCCAACCATAAATAATAAACCTAAACCACCTAAAATCACTGCAAATTTTTGTGCTTTATTAGCAATATTTTTTTTACTCATTTTATATACCTCTCAATTTTTTTCTCTTGCCTTTAGATTATCTATTGCACATTACTTTATATTAATATAATAACACAAATAAATAATATTTACAACTAAAAAAAACTAGTATTTTGTACTAGTTAATTTCTTATCTTCTTGCTCCTCTGGAAAATTCTTCATCATAATCCGAAGAATCCTCTTCCATTTGATGCATTATTTTATTAATTGCATCTCTTACTTCTTCTAAATGAACGGTATAACCTAAAATTTCTTTTTCATTTTCTTCTGTTTTTGATTTTAATTGTGCAATCTTTTCTGCTCTTTGAGCTAGTTGTTTTTCTCTTTTTTCTTTAACTTCTTTATATTGTCTTTCCAATCTTAATAATTCATCAATAGAATCTTTTTTCTTCTTTTCAGAATCAGAGAAACTATCGTATGCTGCTTGTAAATCTTCGGCTGTATTATGAACATTAACATTATTTTTATCTGTGATACGATCAATTTTATCAAGCGTTTCACGATCTCTTCCGACAACAAGTTCTCCTTTATAGGCATTACTACCATCATTTACTAAAGAACTTACAGAATCCGCATAAGGATTTCTTTCTTCAAAACTATAATTTCTTTCACTTCGAGATGGTAAACTATTTGTTTTTTCACTACTGTGATTTCCATAAAAATCATCTTGAACATCAGTATTATCTCTTACAAATTGTTGATAATCAGGAGCAGGCGTTTCTTTGAAACGTTCTGGTGTATTAATAACATCATTACTTACAACGTCTCTTTGTTCTAAACGAGATGCTCTAGTATTATTAAACATTTGATTATTATCATTTTTTTCAATTTTAACTTCATATTCTTTTTTATCTTCAGATGTAACGAATGGCATATTTAAAGCCGTATTTGGTAACTCTTGTTTTATTTCTGGTTCTTTTACATCATTATTTACCATTACAACAGTTTCTTCTTGTTTTACTTCTTCTCTTGGAACACTATTATATACGTTAGATATTTTGGTATTAACAATTTTATTAACTTTTAACTTACGATAACTTTCGCAATTAGTAAAGTGATTATAACTTTCCGTTGTCATCATAAGTCTTCCTAAAACAACATCATAACTATGACTAGAAGATCCAACTTTTGCTACTTCTTCTTTGGCTTTTTCAACATTGGCTTGCGCATTTAAAACTGCTAAAGCTTTATTAAAATTTGCTACTAAAACAGGTCTTTTAGTAGTATTATTTAATTTAGCAACACGATAAGTGCCATCAGATAATACATAACTTGAGTAATTTTCAATTGCAAAATCCATATTCATTACCTCCTATTCTGCTTTAGATAATTCACGAAGAACGTTCTTAATTCTTGTCCATTCATTGTCATCAGCGACTGTTGTTAAGTTAACGTTATCACCATTTCTTGTTACATTAGAAATATAAATAGTAACATTACCATTTTCATCAACTTCATTTTTCGTATAAATAACGTATTCTTTATTATTATCGTTAAATTTGAATGCAAGTAATACTTCAACTTCTTCCTTAGAACCATCTGGCATTGTTGTAACCATTATATTTTTTTTATCATTCATATTTATCTCTCCTTACCATCTAAATTCATTTTACCATAAAATTCTTATTTTTCAAGCCTTTTTTACTCTTTTTAACACAAAATATCGACATTTATATGCACAAAGCTCTTCAACATACTTATTTTTGGTACTAAAATCATTTATTTTATTATATCTTGGATTAGTTTTTTCACAAAATCCTTTAAGTCTTAGCTTATTGTAAGCATAATCTCCTAAAATATAATCAAAGTCATGAAAATAATCCGTATATCTATCTTTAATATCTTCGGGATTAAATGCATCCCCATTATTTTCAATTAATTCATATAATATATCATCCAAAACTATCTTATCCATTTTAATACTCCTTACTGTAAGCCCCTTTTTGTTTCTTATATTTTTCTAAATTATTTTTGGCACTAAATGCATTCCATGGCATATAACCACCATTTAACCCATTATCAAATAATGCTTTAATCTGACTTTCAACTTCTTCAGAATTATATGATCTTACGGTACCTCTTGCTGCAACTGGTGTATTATAAGCTGTTACCCAAGTACGGGCAATCGCAGGACTTGCCGATAAATCTTGTCCCTTCTTAGCGGTTTTAGCCCAAAAACTAATTGTTTCATATGGATACATCCAAGGTTCAGCATGACCACCATAATTATATCCAAAATGATCTGTATAAGGCATAGCACTAATAACATCAACAACTGTACTAATAGCAGGCCAATATTGACCATAACTGGTTATATAACCACTACCATAACTTGATTCACCAAAAACATCAGCTGATACATAAACATTAAGTTGATGTAATTCATTAGTTGCATACATTAAAAATCTTTGAATAGCTTGGGCTTTGGTTTCGTTATATGTGTTATGATAATTAACGGTCTTTGCCTTTTCCATCGAAATTAATCCATCCGGAAATCTTACATAATCAAATTGAATTTCATTAAATCCCATTAATTCTACGGCCTCACGTGCTAGTTCAACATCATATTTCCAAACTTCACGATTATATGCGCTTGGCCAATAACTTGTTTGATGTTTTAAAGGTTGCCCACTACTATTGGCAATAGCATTTTCTTTATTATCAGATACATAATAAGTATCTTTAAAAGCAGTTATTCTTCCAATTACATAAAATCCATTATCTTTTAATTTTTTAATTGCTTTTTGATAACTTTCTAAACTATTTTGAGCATATTTATAACTTGTTGGTGAATTTTTTTCCATATAAGGTGAAGCATATCCAATAACTGTATCATCAACAATATCAACAACAAAAGCATTAATTTTCGTTGTTTTAGCAAACTCAATATATTCATCAATCATATTAATAACAGCCTTAGTTCCATTTAAATATAATGAATATACTTTCTCTGGCATCTTATTATCATCAAATTTAACTTTTTCTACAGGAAAATAATCAAGTGTTGCCCCTTCTCCACCATTATAAATGTTTTTTTGTTTCTTATGAGTTTCATATGCCCCATTATAATCATAATTTACTAAAGCTTTTTCTTCAGTTTTTTCTGTGTATTTCTCATAAAAATAACCTTCATTATCTTGATATTTTACTTTATACATATTAACTTTACCATTATCTAATATCTTATCAAAACCTATTATCTCTAATTTATCTCCTTTATTCGCTAAAGTTAATAAATCAACTGACTCTAAATCTTTTTTTAAATTATAACTTGTTCTAACATATACTTCTTTTTCATAAACACTATCTTTTTGTTCATTAACTAAATATTTCTTATCAAGAAAATAATCTTTTCCATCATAACTTATTTTACCTTTTTCTTCATTATCTAAATTAATATAATAATCTACTTTAGTACCACGAACAATATCTTTTACTTCTTTATTTTCTTCATCAAGAAGTTTAACTGTTAATTCATCACTACCAATATATCTTGTTTCTTTTTTATTTTTTCCTTCAAGATCTTTTATAAAATATAATCCTCCGCAAATCAATAAAACAATAAATATTAACACTACAAATGGTAATCTTTTTACTTTCTTTCTTTTAGCCATTATTCTCCTCCTATTACTAATATTACTCTTGAATTAGTTTCTAAACTTACTTTATCAACGTAATCTGTTGATCCATAATATGAATAAATACTACTATCTTTATTTTTATAACCACCTCTAGTTACTGGTTCATCATTTATAACATTTTCTTTAGTTTCTTTAATTAATGATTTATCAATACTATTTGCATCATCATAATAATAATTTATAACACTATTTTTAAATCCACTATTAGAACTATTATCAAAGATATTACTATGATAATTATTTAACATAACGTATTCTCTTCTTCCACCTACTAAATCATATACTCCTGTAATATTTCCTGTTGTACTTCCTAAAACTCCATTATCTAAATTATAATTAAATTCTTTATCATCTTGATAAGACATTCCTGTTACAAAAGAATTATTTGGAAGAATATCTTTATTACCATACTTACTTTCACTTAGTAAAATTAATGCTTCCCATTCACTATTTTTTATCATATGTAAATCAATATTATTACTATCTCCTATAATAGTACCATCATTATTTACTTTATTACCTTCATTTTTAAATCCATAAATATTATTGTTTACTTCCATTTTTCTAATTGCATAAAATAAATTAGCCATAGATATTTTATTTAACATTGGAATATTAGGTTTAAATAATAATTTTTTATCACTATTATTACATGCTCCTGTTGCCATTAAAGTAATACATAAATCATCATCCTGAAGTCCTGCTTCATATTTACTAACCCAAAAACCGTTTAATTCTTTATTATTAAAGGTAAAGGCTTTATATGCTTTCTCTTCTTTAGTAACAAACTTTAATTCTCCATCATAACTAAAACGTGGTATCCAAACAAAAAAGGCATTTATATCATTCATTTCAATTCGAGTTCCTACATTACTATTAAGATAATATTCTCTTTTTTCATCACTTACCGTTACCGCATTAGCCCACATTTTCTTATCATAATTATACCATTCATATAAATATTCATTTTTACTAGAACTTTTATAATATGACATCGATTCATTATCATAATAAACAGGTATTAAATTATCCACAAGTTCGGGAGAATTAGCCTTACTTTGATCATAATAATTGATTCCTTCTTCAATACTTATTTTTTTATTTAATGTTCCCATTTTTACATCACTATTATAATCTAACCATAAGGTTAAACTATAACTTATTTCTTCATTACTATTAATCTTACCTAAATCAACAATATCATCATCTCTTAAAGTATTGATTCCTAAATCAACATCATTTTTCATTAATTTATATCGTATCATTTTATTTAAAACGGTACTATGGTTATCAACCAATTTTAGAGAATAATCTAATTCTTTACTACTAACATTTTTAATAGTAAAAGCAAAACTACTATTTTCTACTCCAAATTTATCTAACATTGGAACCATATCTCCTAAGTTAATACTATCTGATATTTTAGCAAAAACGATGTTATTAACATTAGAAACAAACTTTTCTTCAACATCTTCTTCTTGATTATCACTTTTAGTATACATAATCATTGCTGATACAAAACCAATTATACTAATAATAAAACCACATAAAAAAATAATACTTAACTTCTTTTCTTTCATTTTATTCTCCTTATTTAGTATACCACACTTTAGTGATAATAAACAACCTAAATTTTACTTCTTGGATGAGTATGATAATAAACTTCTTTAATATGTTCTTTAGAAACATGGGTATATATACCTGTGGTACTAATTGATGCATGACCTAGCAACTCTTGTACCGTTAATAAATCACAACCATTATTTAACAAATGCGTAGCAAAAGTATGTCTTAAAGTATGTGGATGAATATGTTTTATAATGGAGGTATCTCTAATTACTTTATCAATAATTAATCGTATTCCTCTTGTTGTTATCCCTTTTCCTTGGTTATTAATTATTAAATAATCTTCTTTTCGTATAATCCTACTTTCTTCAATAAACTTTTTTAAATACTCTTGACAAACTTTATTAAAGAAAACAATTCTAGTTTTATTTCCTTTTCCTGTAACAACAATACTACGATTATTAACATCAATATCTTTTAGTTTAATATTAACTAGTTCTGATACACGAACACCTGTTGCATACAGTAATTCCATTACTAATCGATTACGAAGACCTAATGTTGTACTAATATCAATGACATCAAATATTTCTATCATTTCATTATAATTAAGATATTGTGGTAACTTTTTTTCTTTTTTCGGTAATGTTACATAGGAAAAAGGATTATCTTTAACTTTACCTTTTCTTCCTAAAAATTTATAAAATCCTTTTAAAGAACTAATTTTTCTTCGAATACTTATATTTTTTAAATTAAGGGAATCATAATATTCTAATAAAAATCTAATATCACTATATTTAATATCATAAAGAGATAAACATTCTCTATTTAAATAATTAAGGTAATCGATAATATCTTCTCGATAACCAATAATAGTATTATCACTATAGTTTCGATTATATTTTAAATAAGTTAAGTATTCTTTCAAATCTTCATTTTCCATACATCTATTTTATCAAAAGAATTAATATTTAACAATCCTTTTTACAGTTCTATACTTAATAATTAAAAAAAAGAGTATTCAAACTGATACTCTTATTTATAAAATACACCTGTTCCATCAAAATAATAGATATGATCATTACACCATCCTAAATCAGGTTCATTTCCTGCTCCAAAAGTTGCTGTTAAGTCAATCAATACCATTCCATCATACCACATAGTTCCTTCACGAAAACTGTTATTAAAATCTACTCTAAAATCCCATTCACCATCTGGGTAAGCACTTCTTGTAAATACATCTGATTTTCGATACCAATTATTAGCTGGTAGATAATCTTTTGAAGAAGCACCTTCAATCTCTGGAAAAAACACTTCCCACACTACACCTAATGTTGACTTGGCAAAACCAGATACATAATATACATGAGAAGAATATCCCTGAATTCTTATAATTTGCCTACTACTTGTTTCAATTCTTGTAGTTACTCCGTTAATCTTACAAGAATAATTTCCAATATATTTTTCTGTACTATCATATTGACAATTTGACCAACCTTCATTTTCAAAAGAACTATATTGTAATAAATTAGTTACATTATATTGTGTAAGTCCTGATACCGCTCTACCTTTTGTTAAATATCCCGGCATTCCTAATTTATCTATTTTTGCATATGTTTTGTCAACAACATTACTATCAAATACGGTTCCATTTCCTCCTACTAATAAGTAATCTTCCTCAAACATTACAGAACTGTCCGTTACATTGTCAGTATTCCATAAATCTGATACATATATTGTTTTTAGTTTAGAACACTTTCTAAACATAAAGCTCATATTTGTTACTTTACTCGTATCAAAACTTGATAAATCAAGTGATATTAAATTATCCGTACAATGATCAAACATCCATTTCATATTCGTTACATTTGAAGTATCAAAATTACTTAAATCTAACGTTGTTAATCCAAAATTATGAGCAAACATACCATTCATATCTGTAACACTTGAAGTATCAAAATTTTCAAGACCATAAATATTAGTTAAATTCATTGGAATTTCTGTATTATAATAATCTCCAGAAAACATGCCCGCCATACTTTGCACATTATATGTATCAAAGCTTGATAAATCAAGTGATGTTAGAGCACAATCCATATAAAACATTCTAGCCATATTTGTTACATTATATGTTTTAAAACTAGTAAGTCCAATTATTGTAGATAAACTCATTGCACGTTCCTTATCTCCAGCAAACATATATTCCATATTAGTTACTTTGCTCGTATCAAAATTACTGACATCGAGTGTAGTAAGTGAAAAACAATTATTAAACATGTATGACATATCCGTAACAAGGCTTGTATCAATATTATTAAAATCAATTGTCGTAACGGATACATACTCACTAAATAAACTACTTCCTGTATTAAAATAAGTTGTTCCGGCACTTTCTACATACATTATATATTTAGTATTATCATTAGGATCAGTATCTAACCAAGCTTTAACTATACCTAAGTTATTATATGTTATATCTTTACATACTCCACCTGTTGCATTATTACATTTACTATCAATAATATTTTGTGCTTCATTTTTAAAATATATTTTAGTAATATCGGCTTTTTTATTTGTTATCTCCTCTGGGAAAGTATTCATAACATTTTTAGAAGTTGAACCATAAAGAGTTTTACTATCTTTAAAAGTAAACGTATCTCCAAGAATGTAATCTGGGTCTTCTCCCGATGTCGTACTCCATCCTTCAAAATAAGTATTCGCTATGGCTCCACCAATATAATTTACTTCATCATAATATATTGGTTGCGTTGCTGGTGCTTCTTCACTAAATATTCCCGAATTATAAGTTATATATCCTGTTATTTTTCGATCGTTAATATCATCAATATCATTACCTAAAATATATGGATCACTTGCTGTTCCTTTTCCACCTATTATTTTCACTGTTTTCTTTAAGTAGTAGGCTTTATTATCCGTTGACATACTTGTTACTAAACTACTATCGGTTAATGTATTACTTACATTATATAAATTACTATTAGTAAAAGTATTATTCAAATCCTCTGTTTTAGTAACTATTATTCTTCCATCTTCAATACCTTTTATTCGCCATGTTTCATCACCATTAAATTTAACATAGTTGTTATTTAAGTTATCTAATGAATTTAAATATCCTCCTGCTGTCATACTATCTAAAGTAATCTTTTCTTCGATATCTCCTACAAAGGTTCTATCTCTCACATAATAATTATCTTGAAGCCATAATACCACTTTGGCTTTTATTTCTTCATTACCTAAAATTGCACTATGATATATTATACCATCACTTGGCATATCAGATATATCTACTAAAACATCATTAATATATAATCCATATCGTAGACCTTCTAGAGGTACTCCTGATGTTCTATTTATTTTAAGTTCTAATTTACCATTTACATCACTAGTATTTCTAACAATTATTTCTTTACTATAACCTAATAGTCCTTCAACATCATTTACATTCATGTTTAAGTTATTAATACTAATACTCTTATCTTGAGTTACTGTATAGGTAATATCTCCAATACTAATAGTAACTTCACCTATTTTTTTATTTTGTATAAAGAAAGTTAATCCAAATGATGTTCCTAAAATTAATACAAGACCTAAAATTACAAGATAAATATTCTTCTTAAAAAAACTTAAATCAAACTTTTGTTTTTTCTTTAATATCGGTTCATCCACAAATATCACTCCGTTATCCTACCTCTCTATGATAATATCATGATATCACACTTTAATAATTTAGTAAATAAAAATTATTAAAAAACACGATAACTTTTCATAATATTATTACCGCAATCAAAATAGATAGCAACTACTTGATTATTTTTGGTAAAAACAATTATTTCTTCTTGATAAATATTTTTTATTTTAACACCATTACTTACTTTTTTATATAAATTATCATCTACTTCTATTTTTGGAAGAGAAAGAGATTCTATAATAGGAATTATTTTTAAACCATCAACATTTGTAGCATCATTAACAGAATAGTTTCCAACTCTTGTTCTTCTTAATTCTTCCATTGTCATAGGAATACCTAATGCTTCACCTATATCATTAATTAAACTTCTAATATAAGTTCCACTTGATACAGTAACTGAAAAGGTAAAATTATCATTATTATAATCCAATAACTTTATATTACTAATCTTAACTAAGTGTGAAGGTAATTCTACTTTTTCATTATTTCTTGCGTATTCATATAGTTTTTTTCCCTTAACTTTTATACTTGAATAAATAGGAACAGTTTGTTTATATTCCTTATTAAAGGAAAGTAATGTCTTTTCTAATTTTTCTTTATCTAATATGAAATTTTTATTTTCACTAATAATATTACCAGTAATATCATAAGTATCTGTTTGAATCCCTATTTTAACTTTAGCAATATAATCTTTATCATGATTAGTTAGAAGTTCTACTAGTTTACACCCCTTATTCACACATAAAACAAGTAATCCTGTTGCAATTGGATCTAAAGTACCTGTATGACCAACTTTTTTAATATTCAATTTTTTAGATACTTCATTAACTATATCGCGTGATGTTTTCCCTTTTTCTTTATCTATTAATATAATTCCATCCATCATTTTCTAAGAAAAAAATAGCTTTCGCTATTTAAACCTCCTCTAATACTTGATTAAAACAATCTACCCAACTTGTTGGACTAGCCTCTCCACCAAAACCACTAGGACTAACTTTACCAACTTCTCTAAAAACAATTTTAACAAGAATTGGTATTAAAAAAAGAATAACGGCATATAATAATCTTTTTCCTACTTTAGACAATGCTTCTTTAGATTTTTTTTCATCTCCGCCAATAACAGCTTTTAAAA
Organism: uncultured Erysipelotrichaceae bacterium; assembly: GCA_902801795.1. Classification (GTDB taxonomy): domain Bacteria; phylum Bacillota_I; class Bacilli_A; order RF39; family UBA660; genus RUG12783. Next base: position 12,822 of record CADCJQ010000018.1, on the reverse strand, counting down.
AATCAAAAGTAATTAAAAGAATTAATAGTATTGGAATAACCCATTGAATTACTTTTAAAAGATAAGCAACAATTCTCAAAATAAATTTTAAATTATCACAACTAACTGCTAAAATCATTATTTCACTCCCCATCAATTACTACAATTAAGTGTTGCCTTATTCCAACAATCAACCGCTCCAGAATAAGCACCAGTACTATTTCCTAAACCAATATCAACAATCTTTAATACAACTCTAATAAATAATGGTACAAAAAAGACAATCAAACCTGCAATAACACGATGCATTATTTTCTTTTGTCCTTCTTTTTCATCAGGATTAAGAACTTTCTTTGCAATATCTAGACTTGTCATAATAATTAAACCAATAGGTACAACCCAACGAATTATATTTACTAAAGTTTTTATTAAATACATTACTTTTTGTACACCACATTGACTACACCAATCAAATAAAATATTCATAATATCACCACACATCATTATTTTACACTAAAAATCATATTTAGTAAATATCTTTTAATCAACATCATTTAATTGTTCAAGAATATTATCCCTTAATTTCTCACTTGTATTCGTTCTATTTTTTTCAATTCCTAAGAGTAAATATAAAATTGCAATAATAAGCAAAATTACTGAATATAAAATAATTGATATTGCAAAACCTTTTTTATTCATATCTTATCACCTACGTTACTTTTTAATAATATCATGATTAATAAAAAAAAGCAAATAAAAAAAAGTGTCAAAAACTAATACTTCGTGTATAATTGTATACGAGGTGTCATAATGAAAATAAAATATTTAATTATATCAATAATATTTCTTCTTATTCCTGTAAATATTTTGGCCAATGAAAATGTTAACATCTATGTTTTTCATAATTATAATTGTAGTTATTGTCAAAAAGCATTAGATTATTTTAATAATCTTATTTCTAAAGATTCATCTATTCACTTATTTGAATATGAATTATTGGAAGATAGCCATGCTTATAATAGAAGTAATTATAATAAAGTATTAAATCTTTTAAATATTAATAAGCAAAGTGTTCCCTTAATAATTATTGGCAATGATTATATCATTGGTTTTAGTCCATCAATTCAAGAAGAAATTGAAAATAAAATAATTTATTATAAAGAAAACAATTATCAAGATATTGTTGGAATTAATCTAGAAGTTATTGATGAAAAGGGAAATTATCTTACCAATACTTCTAATAAAGATTATTATATAAACACTATCTTTGGAAAAATAAATCTTACAAACAATTCCATTTTAGCAAATACTTTAATTTTAGGAATAATTAATAGTTTTAATATTTATTCAATTATAGGTATAATTATTTTACTACTTGTAATTAATATCCATAATAAAAGAAATTCATGGATAATCTTTTTTTCATACATTGGATGGTTCTCTTTTATATATTATATTAATATACTGTCTTGGTTTAATGCCAATGATTACTTAGATAGAATATTCTTATTAAAAACATTAATAATATCTTTCTGTATTATTTTAGCAGGCATAAATTTATATTATTACATAAAAAAGAAAAAAATTAATATTTCAAATAATATTTCTTTATTCTTTCCTATAACTATGGTAATTATTTTATCAACGATAACGAGTTTACTGTTTGTTTTAAAAAATAATAATAATTCTATAATGTATGTTGAATTATTAAATAAGAATAATTTAATTGGTAATAGTTTTATGCGTTATCTAATTTTTTACTTATCATTTTTTAATATAACTAATATAATTATCTTTTTGATAACTAAATTCATCAGTAATAAAAACATCTTTATTAAACTAGAGAAATATACTACATTAATTAAATTCATTATCTTTATTTTAATTAGTATAATAATTTTGATAATATAAATAGAGGTTTTACTTCTATTTTTTTATTATACTAATATAATTAAAGTATGAATGAACAAATATTTATTGAATATGATAATTCAAAGTTATCGAATATAAGTGATAAAATATATAATTTATTTATCCAAAATAACTATCAAACAGAATTACTTAATAATTCATTATCATTAAATACTAAGTTAGATTTAATAAGTAATAATAACAATAGTTTTGTATTAAGTAATAAAATAAACAATTCCAATAATAATGCTATTGAAATCATTTATCCCTTACGTTCTACTGATGAACTAGCAAGAAATATTGCAAATCAACTTGATAAATATAATGTAACAAAATATTATCAATTAAGAGCAGTTAATAATACTATTCTTGATTATTATGAAATATTAAGAGATATTAATAATAATTTAGGAATTATTATTAAATATGGCAGTAATTTATTAAATGATGAACAAATTCCCAATATTATTTTTCAAGCCATAAATAACTATTTAAAAGAAGAAAATATTTATACAGTTAAATCTGGAGATAGTCTTTATGCCATTGCAAGAAATTTTAATACTTCTGTTGATGAATTAAAAAGATTAAATAATTTAACTAGTAATAACTTATCTCTGGGGCAAAAACTTATTATTCCTAATATTAATAATACTAATGATAATAGTAACAACAATAATAATAGTTCTACTAATACTTATACGGTAAAATCAGGAGATAGTCTTTACGCTATTGCAAGAAACTTTAATACTTCTGTTGATGAATTAAAAAGATTAAATAATTTAACTAGTAATAACTTATCTATAGGACAAAAACTTATGATTCCTAATACTACTAATAATAGTAATGAAAATAGTAACAACAATAATAATATTTCTTCTAATACTTATACAGTAAAATCAGGAGATAGTCTTTATGCGATTGCAAGAAATTTTAATACTTCTGTTGATGAATTAAAAAGATTAAATAATTTAACTAGTAACAACTTATCTATTGGTCAAAAACTTATGATTCCTAATAATAATAGTAGTAATATTTCTACTAATACTTATACTGTAAAATCTGGGGATAGTCTTTATGTGATTGCAAGAAACTTTAATACTTCTGTTGATGAATTAAAAAGATTAAATAATTTAACTAGTAATAACTTATCTATTGGTCAAAAACTTATTATAAAAAAAAATTAGCATTAAACTAATTTTTTACTTTAATAAAATAATTACAATTACTATAACTAAAAGAATTGCCATAGTTATGAAAATAATTAATGGTAATTTTTTGATTTTATGAGATATAATTTTATCACTTTCAAGAATTTTCTCAAAGGTATAATCCATTTTTTTCTCTTCTTCAGTTTGGAGATTAAAGACTGTTTTATCACCAAGGGCATGATCAAGTAATAAATTTTCATCAATAGTATGATGATTATCATCATCTTCAATCAAGCTAAGGAAGACACTTGTATCAAATTCATCTGTTTTCATTTTAGCACCAATCATAGTATCTTCATTATCTCCACGTAAATCACTAAAAATATCCTCATCTTGTTCTTTTTCTTCAATATCAGCGATAAGTTTTTTTATTTGATTTTCAGCATCAATAAATTCCTGATTTTCTAGACTTCGTGTAGCATCATCATTCTTATGTATTTCATGAGCTTTTTCCAAATATTCATTGACATCATATGATTTTTCATGATAATCTGTGGTTTCTACATCAACATCATCCTGTGGTAAATCGATATTGTTTTTTTGATCATCATTAAAAAGATTATTGATATCTACTAATGTATTATTCATGTAGACATCTTTATATATTTTTTGATTTTTTAATTCACGACTTAAAACATCAGATTGTTCTTCTTGGTTATTGGCTTTTTCATCATTTTCTTTATATCTATCCATCCGCATAATATCACCATATCTTCTATATTTCTATAATAACAGATTTTTGACATTTTGTTAATAATTAATTGCAATTATTTTAAAATTTTTATATAATAAAAGTAATGGAGGTAAAAATGAAAGTTATAGTAAATCGTGATAATTGTATTGGATGTGGTGCATGTGCAGGTATTTGTCCAGAAGTTTTTCAAATAGATGATGAAGATGGATTATCAACTGTTGTATGTGATGATTTTTCAAAGGTTGATGAAACAAGTCTAAATGATGCTATTGAAGGATGCCCAACAGCAGCCATTGAAAAGGTAGAAGATTAAAGAGCTAGGCTCTTTTTTTTATTTTAAATATATCTGATAATCCGTTTGTAAAATATTTTCAATATTCATTATTAAATTAACACTTATGGAAGTAAAGTATAATTTACAAGAATAGTTGCTACCATTTCTTATTTTTATTTTTTCAGAAAGTATTTCCCCCATATCTAAAGTTGAAATATTTAAATTTTCTTCAATAGTCTTTTTTAATAATGGATAATGTGTACATCCTAAAACTAAAATATCTACATTTTCAAATAACTTTAACTCATCAATGATATCTTTTTTCTTATCTTCAATTAAATTATTTTCAATTATCGGAACAAATGAAGGTGTTTCATGCATAATAATATTTTTTTTATTAATATTAAAAATATTGCTTTCAATTGTTCTCTTAGTACCAATGACACCTATTTTTTGATAAGTGCTTTCTTTTAAATAACTTATAGTTGGAGAAATAATATCATATATAGGAATATCATACTTTTTCTTTAATTTATAGTAACAAGTTGATGATATTGTTCCACAAGCAATAATTATTATTTCTACTTTCTGAGATATTAAAAATTCAATCGCAGAACTCGCTAATTTAAACAATTCTTTTTTGGTTTTATCACCATAAGGTAAATTTTTAGTATCGCCAAAATAAATATATTCATTATATGGATATTTTTTTATCAAGCAGGATAATACATTAACTCCTCCAATACCAGAATCAAATACACCTATACGCATTTTTTCACTTCCTTTTAATTATATTTATTGAAACAATAAATAATACTACTATTCTATTTTACAAATTAAATAAATTATGTCAAGAATGTTGTAATTTAAAATTAAATTTGTTATCATTATTATTGTACTTATGGAGGAGTGAATGAAAAAAATATTTAAAATTATGTCATGTGCCCTTCTTGCAATAACAATTACAGGATGTGGTAATGACCCAAAACCAACTAATGCCAATGAAACAGTTGTATCTTTTAGTAAAGGAGATTTTAAAATTAGTGTTGATGATTTATATGAAACATTAAAAGATCGTTATGCTACTAATTACATAATTCAACAAATTGATAATGAAATCTTAAATAAAGAGTATGAAACTGATAGTGATACTGATGCTTATGTAGAAAATCAATTAAAAATCCTAAAACTTTACTATGAAAATAGTGATAGTAAATTACAAGAAGCTTTACAAAATGCTGGATATAAAAATATTGATGAATACAAAGAGATTATCGCTACTAATTATAAAAGAGAGTTAGCAACTAAAGACTATGTTAAAAAAGATATTTCAGAAGACGAAATAAAAAAATATTATGAAAATAATGTATATGGTGAAACAACTGTAAGTCATATTTTAGTTAAACTTGAATCTAGCGACAATTTAACAGCTGATGAAAAAAAGGAAGCTGAACAAAAAGCCAATGACAAAATAAAAGAAATTTATGAAAAATTAGATAGTGGCAAATCTTTTTCAGAAATTGCTAAAGAATATTCTGATGATGCTGCAACTGCAAGTGATGGTGGAAAAATCGGTACATTTACTAAAGATGAAATGACAAAGAAATTCAACCAAGAATTTGAAGATGCTGCTATGGCACTTAAAACTGGTGAATATACAAAAAAAGCAGTTAAATCATCTTATGGTTATCATATAATTTATAAAGATGCTGAAAAAGAAAAGCCATCATATGAAGATGCTAAAGAAAATGTTATTAATACATTAGTTGATGAAAAAGTAAAAGAAGATACTAAAGCTGAGTACAAAGCGTTAATTGAACTTCGTGAAAAATATGGATTAACATTTAATGATGATGAAATAAAAAATCAATATGATACTGCTGTTAATAATTGGTTATATGGAAAAGATAGCGATTAAGCTATCTTTTTTCTTGATAATTATTAATTAGTTCTATTACATCTTCGCCAACAATTTTCTTTTTATCAACAAGTGTTTGCATTGTTTCTTTTGAAGTAACCTTCTCATCTAATATCAATTCAACTATCTTGATATTCATTTCACTTTGTTCTTGGGTTTCTGTTATATCTTTAATTTTATTAAATACCCGAATACTTCCTTCAGCAAAATCAGAAATTATTGGTGAATTATTAATAATTTTATTAGCAAAATTACTATTATTCAAAATATCAATTTTTAAGAATGGTTGTGTTAATACAAATAAAGCAAAATAAACAACAATATATCCTTCAATAAAGCCAATAATTAGTCCTCCAATTTTAGATGGTATACCTAAAATAATGGTTAAACGTAATATTTTTTCAAAAACACCAGATAATGTAACCAAAAAACGATATGCAAGTCCAAAAATGGCAAGTAAAATAACAAACGCTATTGCCTGATATAAAATAACATTTAAGGCCGAAGCTCCCTGCAAGAAATGTCCAAAAACAACAAAAGGCAAATTAATAACTAAAAAATCACCTATAATATTTTTTAATGCATAAGATGCTACAATTACAATAACAAATCCTAGCAAAACAATAAGAGATTTTATAACACCATTATTAAATCCAATTAAAGCAAACAATATTAAAACTATTATAATTAAAATATCAACTATATTCATAAAAATAATCCCTCCATAATTTTAAAAAAAGATATGATACTCATATCTTTATATTTCTTCAATATCAGTACTTACTGATTCAGTATTCTTGTCATTCGTATCAACTAAAGGCATAACCTCAGTTTTAGTTAATGTATCCCCTAAGTTTACTACAGGTTCAGTTTTAACAGGTACAACTTCTGGAGTTACTGCTGGTTCAACTGTAACAGGTGCAACTTCTGGAGTTACTACTGGTTCAACTGTAACAGGTGCAACTTCTGGAGTTACTACTGGTTCTACTGTAACAGGTGCAACTTCTGGAGTTACTGTTGGTTCTACTGTAACAGGTGCAACTTCTGGAGTTACTGTTGGTTCTACTGTAACAGGTGCTACGGCTGGAGTTACTGTTGGTTCTACTGTAACAGGTGCAACTTCTGGAGTTACTACTGATTCTACTGTAACAGGTGCAACCTCTGGAGTTACTGTTGGTTCTACTGTAACAGGAGTTACCTCTGGAGTAGTCACTGGTTCTATTTGTGATGATTGTAGTGTTGAATTAATAATTAGTTTTTTACTAATTCCATCATTTACTACATCACTACTAATAGTTGAATTATTATTTGGTATTTGCGGTTCAACTACATTTTCTGGAACTTCATCACCTTCTCCTTCTAAAGCATTTAATCCATTTTTCTTCTTTGCATTAGCAGAACTAATTACAAAAACCAAAAGTGCAATCAGAATTAAAACAATCCCTATTGTAATGAATAATCCTGGTAGTTTTAAAAACCATTGCAAATCAATTAACATCATAAAATCACCTTTTCCTTCTTTATTATATATTTATAATAACAGAAAATTATTCTAAAATCAATTATTTTAGAACATCTTTTAGAATATTTTTTTTAATTGAAATATTTTGAATCACTCTTTATCAATTTTATAAGAACAAAAAGCATAATATATTAAAGGATATATAAATCAAACAATAGATATCATTAATCAATATCTCTCTTTAGGAAATAGCACCAAAAGATGTATTATGTATAATAAATAAGTTTAAAAGCACGATTTTCGCGCTTTTGATTTTATATTATTATAAGAATTAAACTTTATTTATTCTTTTGTATTTATAAATCTATTTTATAAGTTCAATTTTAGAACCACCTACTTGTGGAGGATATGATGTTAGTATTTGACCATTGTATGTAATTCTAACTTTCTTTCCAATTTTATAGTTATTAACATCTTTACCTTGAACATAAACTTTATCACTACCTATTGAACCAACTTCTTCACTTAATATTTTTACTAGCATAGAATCATTTTTAAAATCAATTATCTCACCAGTAAAAATACCTTTTGATTCTTTGAATTCAATTAATTGATTATCCTTAAGTTGTTTTATATAATCTGTTCCACAAATTTCAAAAACAGAATTAAGAAAATCATCTTGTTTTTCATTACTTATATCTATCATTCCTACAACAACCTTACTACTTACTTCATCAACATGCCAATATGCCATATTAGAACTACTATTTTTATTATCTACAAAATATTCGGTTATTTTATCATTGATAGATTTTGGGCTAAATCTTGGATCACAATTATATAATATCTCGGTATGAACTCTTTTAGTATTATCAAATAATTTTAATCCAAGAAATTCTATAATCATTCCTTCATAATAATCACTTTCTGAAGCTAACTTGTGAACTTTAGTATATTTGCATAGAACAGATTTGTATTCAATACTTCCGCCATCCCATAGCATATCTTTTTGGTATGGAATTAGTAATAATAGTAAAACTATTGCGATAATGATAAGTATTATTTTTTTCTTTGTCATATAATCCTCCTACAAATCATTTATATCATATTTTCATCTTCCATGTTCATCATAATATCTTAATATTCCATTCACTTATTTCTTTAAAGATAATGTTTTATTATTCTCCTCAAAGTCTTTATATATATGATTAAATTTTCCACTAACTTTATTTGCTTGCGGTAATTCATCTGATAGGAATAATTCTACATCATGTATATCTTTACTATTTAAAAACTCTTGTAAATCTTTTATTGCTTTATTAAAAGCAACTTCTTTATTATCTGCAAGAAGTCTTAACTCTAATTTATTACTTGATTTTTGAATTAATTGGAATCTTTTAATTTCAGGTATTTCTTCTAATATTTTATAGAATGACATTGGAGCAATTAATATGCCATTTTCAAATTCTAAAATATCATCAGTTCTTCCTTCAATTTCTAACCAACAAGAATTTTTACCACAATTACATTTTTCATTATGAACTATTATTCTATCAGTTAATTCGTACCTTATGAAAGGTTGAATATAATTAGATAAATTTGTTATTAAAACCTTATCTGAGCGAACACCAAATCCAACAGGATTATTATTTTTATCAACAGGCTCTACTATTACCCAATCCTCGTTAATATGCAAATGCTTTTCTGAACATTCACATGCTATTTCACCTGCTTCAGTACATGAGTAATGTGTTTGAACATAACATCCAAATTTCTCTTTCAATTTATGTCTTATTTCATCTGTTAAAAGTTCTCCACCTGTAATAACTACATCTGGTTTAATTGTAAGTTCTTTAAAATTTGAAAGCAACGCAAGATTTGATGGATATCCACTTAACATAGATGGATTGAACTCATTTAATTCTTTTATAATTTGTTCTTCTGGCGCATTAACATCTATAGTTATTTTATTTTTCTTTCTAGGCATTTGTAGTTGCAGATATCTTGACATTCCACAAGCCAAATAAAAACCATAGTTTGCAAAAACTCCTGCTGTTCTTTTACCGTTTTTCATAAACTTTTTAAAATCTTCTTTTCTAGCAAAAGATCTCAAAGCAGCTACTGCCGAAGCAACATTAATATTCTTCTTATCATATAGGATTGTTGCAGGATTACCAGTTGAACATGAAGTTTTAAAAATAAGATATTTATCATCTATCATACGACCAACATTTTCTATATCTTTTGTAAATTCATTAATTCTTTCCATAGTTATATTACTATCAGTAATCCAAGTATCAAAATTTTCCATCATAGCAACTTTATTTGTTGGTGGTAAATCTTCTAAACGAAAATCATCTCCAACATCTTTATATAATTCTTTAAAAAATGGACTATTTTTTCTTGCATATTGAACTAACTTTTTTAATCTTTTATATTGTAGCTTTTTTATCTCATTTGGTGACATCATATCACCCTTATGAGTTTGTATCATTGTATCGATTAATCCCATATAATCACCTATTTGTATTATATCATATATTTCGCAAAAGTCATTTATTTCATTTTTGCGAAATAATTCATATTAATATTCTTAACTATCTTTACCTTTTTATATATTAAAAATATTTATATTTGAAAATAGTAAATTCACATACAATTCTATAATAAAATCTATTAAACTCAGATAAAATATAATTTGATATCTAGAGAATTCTTCTGTCTTCAACTAGTGTTTCTTACTACCAAGCCAACAGATAACTTTTATACCATAGTTTTAACACATGCATAAACAAAACAAAAACAGGATTGCTCCTGTTATATTGAATTATTTTTTTCTTCTTTCAGTTGAATGATTATCATCACCAAGCAATAATTCATCTATATCATACATTACAGCATTTTCACGAAGTTTTTTCATGTATTCTACTTCATCAATGCCAAGTAAATCCGTTACAGCAGAAATAAATAGTGGATGAAAAAAATCAACATTTTTCTTCCAAAAATAATGTATCAAATCTTTAAATGATAAAGTACGTAAATAATTTGCTATTTTTGGATTTTTCATTTCTTCTAATTGTTCTAATAAACGATTATATCTTTTTTTAGATTCTAATTCTTTTGCTTCTTGAATTTCTAAAATATTTCTAACATTCATATCATCATAAACATAAAATTCTTCTTCATTAATATTTACTTTTTGTAATCTAGGTTTTCTTTTTTCGTTATTATTTTCCATTTTCATTTTCTCCTTAAGCAGTTGTATATTATACCATAAATGTCAAAAAATGTCAATTTTCAACAAATAAAATTCAAAAAGATACTATCAAAGTCAGGGTATTTATAAATTTTTACTAAAAAATTCATCTAATTGCCATATATAAACAAAATGAGAGATATCATTAATAAATATCTCTCTTCAGGGTTTTCAGTTCATTTGCGTTCATTTTGTGTTAAAACTTGTTAAAAAGTGTTAAAAACTGTTATATTTTGTTAGAATATGTTAGCTCATTTTGCTTTTTTATTACCTAATTCTTACCTAAAAAAGCATATAAAAACGATGAATTACTCATCGTTATATTATATTTTAATTATTTACTGGCTCAACACTGTATAATGTATAATTACCATTTCTTAACATAAAGGTAAATTTATAATGTTGAAATTTATTTGCATATTGTGATAGATTAAATTTTTCAAATTCATCTCCTTCATCAAGTTTTTCATTAATAGATGAATCTTTTAAAATTAATTTATCATTAGTATAATCCTTTAATTCATGTTTATCAAACAAGTCAAATATAGGAATGTATGCTACTATTTCATATTTATCATTATTCTTTTTAGATGAGACAATCTCATCCATTGGACTATCTGATATCGTATTAGATCCACATCCTACGCTTCTTGTATAATAATTTCCGTCGTCATTTCTAATCCATTTTTCACAACCACTATCTCCACTATTAATTGGTGAGTAATTGTCATTATATATTGACTCATATTTTTCTTTTACCCTTTGTTCAGATACATATGAATTATATCCTTTAGCATACATTGGATCAGTTTCTTCTAACATATTTTTTTCTACCTGGTCAATTATGTTAGCAATCTTTGAATCCATTGAAATATCTTTTACATAAACTACACTAGAACCATAATATTTTTTATTTCTATAATCAGAATATAATAAAAGAGCATAGGCATTAATTTCTTCATTTTTTTCATTATCATCATTTGATTGATTATTATTATCATTTTCAGTTTGATGATTATCTTGATTTTTTATTGAGTCATCCTTTTTGATAAATAAGAAATATACCAATGCAGCTATTAATACTACAATGATACAAGCCATAACTCCAATTATTAAATTCTTGTTTTTGTTTTGTTCAACAACATTATTTTCCATTTCTTCAACTCCTCTATAATAACATTATACACTTATCATTAATTTTAGTAAATACATTCAAACAAAAAAGTATTAGAATACAGTAAATCGTCCAAAACCATTTGAAAATAGTATCCCATTTTTGAAACCTATAAATAACAACAAATATCACACATTTTTAATAATATCCATACTTTTAGGTAAAGAATAGGTAAGAAAAATATTACCTAATTCTTACCTAAAATATTACTTTAATTCTTCTTTAGATGATAATGGAATACCCCATAATATTTCTTTGTTTTTTATTGCTAAATATGATGGTCTAGAATGTCTGTTTTCATGATTAATCATTAACCCGTTATCATTTATTCTATCAATGAATTCATCCTTAATATGATATAAATATCCAGTTTCTATTTTCATATTTCACCACCCTTACGAAAAATTTATCACATAAATAAAGAAAACTCTATCTAAAAGGATAAAGTTTTCAAATTTACAACCGGAATAATTTATTGCTCGCACCATCCAGGGGCGATTAACATGTACATTTGAATTTCTTCAATGCACCAAAAATATACTATATTTTTGTAAAATATCAAATAATATATCACTATTAGCATATTAAAACAATTGAAGATTATTCTATTGTAATGTCTTTATCTAGAACAAAAGCAAATTACTTCGTAATTCACTATACTTTTCTCACGAAAAGTTATTTCTACTCGTACTAAAGTACTCATAGACAAACCGGATGGTCGCCACCCTTAACAAGTTTCTTGTTCTTTTTTGTTTATCCTATTATTTATTTATACAATTATCAACCCTTCATTAAATGCAATTTTTATACCTTCTTCTAAAATATTAAGGCTAGCATTCTCGTCTCTATCATTCATACATTTACATTTTTTACACTCAAAACTTCTAATAGATAAGTCATTTACTTCATTTCTCGTTCCACAATGATTACATAGTTTACTACTCGG
>CADCJQ010000017.1 GCA_902801795.1 uncultured Erysipelotrichaceae bacterium | reverse complement strand
ACCATCACTTGGCATATCAGATACATCTACTAAGACATCATTAATATATAATCCATATCGAAGTCCTTCTAATGGTACTCCTGATGTTCTATTTATTTTAAGTTCTAATTTACCATTTATATCACTAGTATTTCTAACGATTATTTCTTTACTATAACCAAGTAATCCTTCAACGTTATTAGTATTCATTTCTAAATTATTAATACTAATACTCTTATCTTGGGTTACTGTATACGTAATATCGCCAACAGTTATTGTTACTTCTCCTATTTTCTTATTTTGAATAAAAAAGGTTAAACTAAATGATGTTCCTAAAAATAATATAAGTCCTAAAATAACAAGATAAATATTCTTCTTAAAATAACTTAAATCAAGTTTTTGTTTTTTCTTTAATATAGGTTCATCCATAAATATCACCTCGTTATTCTATCATTCTATGATAAATTAATAATATCATATTTTTTTCGTTAAGTAAATGAATTAAAAAAGTTTTCCACTATTTCTGTGCAAAACTTTTTTTATATTTAATACCTATTTTTTCACCACAAGAAACAATTGTTTCTTTACTTAATGTAGAATTTAATAAGATATCATTATCAATAATAATTTCTTTATCTTTAACAAATAAAATAATTGTAGATCCTCCAAATTCAAAATATCCTTTTTCATCACCTTTATGAAAAGATGTTATTTTTTTATTATTGGTTATTCTCCCTACCATTAAAGCCCCTACTTCAACTTGAATAATATCTCCAAAGTTTTCCGTATGTAAAGTAGTATACTCACGTGCATTTTTATGAAAAACACGATAATTTTGATAAGCAATAGGTTGGACAGTATGTAATTTTCCTTTAATATACTGATAATCATCTCTTGTACCATCGTCAATAAAATGATAACGATGATAATCACTTACTTCAAGACGAAAGATTAAAGCATAACCATTTTCATATTCTTTAGTTAAATCTTTTTTAATAATATCTTTTAAAGTATATTTTGATCCTTTGATATCAAAAGAAGAATTTTTATTTAACTTCATAACCATTAATTTAGAATCACATGGACTGACAAAATGATCTTTTTTTATATCAAAATTTAGTTCTTTCTTCTGTCTTGTAAAAAAATCATTGAAACTTTTAAATTCTCTATTTTCAAACAAAGTCATATCAATGTGATTTTCATCAATGGCTTTCTTAATTCTTTTCTTAGATAAAGAACTATTCATGTAACAACCAACAATCTTAGATGCAAAACGATTACTTATAAACTTTAAAACAATTCTACCTAAAAAAGTTTTATAAAGAAAAGTAACACTTTTAGCGTAAACCATTTTTCTTTCTTTTTTAGTTTTACGATCAACTATTTTCATTTTAACTCCATATTACTATAGGCATTCAATGTATAATCCGCAACTCTTCCATCTAAATAAGCGTAATACCCTGCTGCCGCAATCATCGCAGCATTATCTGTACAATATTTTATTTCTGGAAAAGTATAATTAATATTTTTATTTTCACATAAATTAGCAAATCTTTCACGAATTCCACGATTAGCAGATACTCCACCCGCAAGAATTAGATTTTTAACATGATATTCATCAAGGGCATTTAATGTTTTTTTAGTTAAAATATCAACAACAACTTCTTGAAAAGAACAGGCTAAATCTTCTTTATTTATTTCTTTACCACGTTGTTCTTCATTATGAACTAAATTAATTACCGCACTTTTTAATCCACTAAAACTAAAATTGTAACTAGCATCATTTAATGGCATTGGTAAATTATAAGTATGACTTCCTTCATGAGCCATTTTATCAATTTTAGGACCAGCAGGATAATCTACATCAATAACTTTCCCTACTTTATCATAACATTCGCCAACAGCATCATCCAATGTACTTCCTAACTTCTTAAAAGAATAATCTTTGTCCATATAAATAAGTTCCGTATGTCCACCACTAATTACTAAAGCAATTAATGGAAAAGATAAACGTTTTACCAAATTATTAGCATAAATATGACCAGCGATATGATGAACTGGAATAAGAGGTTTATGATAAAGCCAAGCAAGAGTTTTCGCTGACTCTAATCCAACTAATAAACTACCAATTAAACCTGGTCCATTACTAACCGCAATCAAATCAATTTCATCCATCGTCATATGAGCCTTCGTTAAACATTCTTCAAGAACAAAAGTAACATTCTTAACATGAGCCCGACTCGCTATTTCAGGCACAACACCACCATAATCTTTATGAATATCAATTTGACTAGAAACAACCGTTGCAATTTCTTCACAACCATTTTTAACAATCGAAAAACTTGTTTCATCACAACTTGATTCAATTCCTAAAACATAAACATCTTTCATTTTATCCATACTTCTTTCCATTAATATACCATCAATACCATTATAATAATTTTTTCTCAATGCTTTATCAATAAAATTAAATTTCTTATATAAAGAAATAGCCTTTTCATTGTCACATCTAACTTCTAAAGTTATATTAATAACTTTACCTTCTAATTTCTTTATTAAATTATCTAATAACTTCGTACCTATACCTTGATTTTGATATTCAATTAAAACATCAAAATTAGCAATCTCGGCACGATCATACATTAAATAATAATTAATATATCCCTTAATATCACCATTATCTATATATAATAAATAATTACTAAAAGGATTACTTTCTAAATCACTTAAAACATCCATTAAAACATAATGAAAATGATGTTCTAACTGCTCAATTAATTCTTTATTATTTTTATCTAATTCTACAATCATTAATTTTCTTCTTTCAACTTATTTTCTTCTGCTTCCGTTAATTTTAAATACAAAGGATTAATTAAATGAGCGTTAAAAGACTCTCTATCTTTATATGCATTAACTATCTTTAAAATATTAGGATTATATTCTACAGTTTCAAAATCAAATTTATCATTTGTTACAAAAAGATAATCTTCACCGATTCCCTTTAAAAACAAACTTAACTTTTCAAGTGTTAAATAACATCCCTCTAAAAGACATTTATCTTGATGATATATTGCTGCATAGCAAGCATTTCTTCTTGCATCAATTATTGGTACAATTATTTTTTCTGTATCAACACTTTTAGCCATGGCTTCTAAACTACTAATAGTTGTTATTTCTTTCTTAAAACTCCATGCATATATTTTAGCAAGAGTAACCCCTATTCTTATTCCTGTAAAAGAACCCGGACCATTAACAACAATTATTTTATCAATATCTTTTGGTTCTAAATTAACTTCTTCAAACATTTTACTAACAATATCTACTGTATAAATTGATAAATTATGTCCTAACTTTTCTTTTTTTTCATTAAGTAATTTATTATCTTGAACAATCCCCGTATATAGATAACTTGATGTTGTATCTATATAAAATATTGTCATATAATGGCCTCACAAATATCTTCATATTTCTTACCATATGGTTTAAGAACAAAGACTCTAGCATCTTCACCAGTTACTTTAATAAAAATATCTAATCTTTCTTTTGGTAAATAATTACTAATCATATCCGCCCATTCAACTATTGTTACACCATCACCATCAAAATACTCGTCAAGACCTAATTCTTCAACTTTACCATCAAGACGATATACATCCATGTGATATAAAGGTAATTCTCCATCTGGATATTCTTTAATAATATTAAATGTTGGACTAGTTACATCTTCTTTAATTCCTAAACTTTTCGCAAAAGCTTTCGTAAAAGCGGTTTTCCCACTTCCTAATTCACCATTTAAGCAAATAACCATTCCAGGAAACTTCTCAGATTCAAGATTTTCCGCTAATTCACACGATTCATCTTCAGCATATGCTGTATACTTATATTCCATTTTCATCTCCCATACATACAAATTATAATAAAAAAAAGAATGTTAGACAACACCTTTTTTATTAACTTGACAATAATATGACAATTAATTATTCGTTAATATACACTTTATCTTTTCCATCAAGTATTCCATCAATAACTAAATCATCGATTTTCTCTTCTAATAATTTACTTGCATGCCTTGCACCATAAACTTCGTATTCACTTTTACTAATAATATCATCAATTACTTTTTTACTAATACAAATACTAATATTATTCTTTTGATACTTTTCTTTAACTACTTTTACTTTATATAATAATATCTTTCGTAAAACATCTTCATTTAAATTATTAAAATTAAAAACCTTATTAATTCGATTAACTAAAGGTATTGATAAAACATTTCTTATTTCAATATCATTTTTTTTATTATTAAAACCAATATTATCTTTTTCACTTCCTATATTACTAGTCATAATAATAATAGTATTTCGAAAACTAACTTTATTACCATGAGAATCCGTTATTACGCCTTCATCAAGTATTTGTAAAAACAAATTAATAACCTCATTACATGATTTTTCTATTTCATCAAGAAGAAGAATACAAAAGGGATTGTTTTTAATTTTTTCTACAACATTATCAGTATCATCATATCCTACATATCCTGGAGGTGAACCAATAATTTTACTTACCGTATGTGATTCTTTATATTCACTCATATCTAATCTTATTAAAGGAATTTTTAAATAATCACTATATTCTTTCACTAATAATGTTTTACCAACACCACTTCTTCCTGTGAATAAAAAAGAAGATGGTAAATCATTTTTATATCCTAACATTATTTTCTTAGTTATTTTAACAATATCATTAATTACTTCATCTTGTCCAATAACTTTCTTTTTTAAATATTTTTCTAAATTAAGAAGTTTTTTCATATCTTTATTTATTTCATAAATAGGAATTTTAGTTTTACTTTCTATTACATTCGCAACATCATTTACTGTTATTATTTTTTTTATATTATTTTTCATATTTAAACTTAAACTATTTATTTTATCTTCTAATTTCATTTCATTATCTTTTAATTTAAAAGCTTCATTAAAAGAATGATTTATTATTAGTTCATTTTTCTTTTTCTTAACTTTATCTAATTCTTCATTTAAATTATTGATTCTAATCATTTCATTATTTTTGTTAAGTGAAACTTTCGTACATACTATATCTAATATATCAATTGATTTATCAGGATTATTTTTATCACCAATATATTTATCGGTTAAAGTAACAATATTATCTATTATTTCATCACTAATTTCTACTCCATGATATTCTTCATAAAGATGTTTTAAATTCTTTAGAATAGTTCTAGTTTCATCAAGAGTATTTTCTTTAATAAACACTGTTTGAAATCTTCGATTTAAGGCTTTATCTTGACAAATGGTTTCTTTATATTCTTTTATAGTAGTTGCTCCTATTAACTTAATTGTTCCTCTTGCAAGAGCAGGTTTAATAATGTTTGAGGCATCTATTGCCCCTTCCGCCCCTCCAGCTCCTACTAATGTATGTATTTCATCAATAAAAACAATAATATCTTCATTATTTTCTAATTCTTTAAGAATTTTATTTATTCTTTCTTCAAACTCTCCTCGATATTTTGTACCTGCCACACATGATGCCATTGATAAATTATAAATTTTAGCATTTCTTAATTTATCAGGAACATTACCATTAACGATTCTTTTAGCAAGTTCCTCCACAATCGCTGTTTTACCAACACCAGCATCACCAATTAATAAAGGATTATTTTTATTTCTTCGAAGTAATATTTCAATTATTTCTTCTACTTCTTTATCCCTTCCAATTAAAGGATCAATTTTACCATCCATAGCTTTTTTAGTTAAATCCGTACTACATTCATTAATAATTAATTTCTTATTACTCTTTTTAAGATAACTTTTTTTAGTTAATTCTTCATACATATTATCAATATCAATACCTAAATTACATAATATTCGAACAGCAACCCCTTCTCCTTCATCAAGAATAGATAAAAATATACTTTCAATTGTTACTTCATTATTATTGCTTTCTTTTGTATCAATAATAGCATTTTCTAATATTCTTTTTAATAATGGTGTATAAATAAAATAATCATTTTTACTATTACCTACTCCAACTAATCTAATTAATTCTTTTTGAAAAACATCATAATTAATTCCTAATTCATTTAATTTATCTGATATGTTATTACTACTATTTAAAATACTTAATAAAACATGTTCACTACCAATAAAAGCATGCTTTAATTTTTGCATTTCTATTTTCGAATTCTTTAATATTTTTTGTGCCTCTTCATTAAATTTAATAAACATTATTGTTATCCTCCATATATATTATATGGATTATTCTTTTTCTTAAACAAAGATTTCTTCGACAAATAAATATAGTATATAAAAAAATCATTCTTATTAATGAGATAATGAAAAGAAGTTTTAACTAAATAAATAATAACAAATATCATAATAATATTAACTATAGAAACCTCGTTTACTCTCCCTCGTATAATAGTAGGTTATAAACTATCAAAATAATAAAAGAAAAGAACTCCAAAGAGTTCTAAACAAAGAATTGTAGTACAATAATATAAGTTATAAATAATACCAATGTTATTTCTAATATTGTTAACCACATTTTCTTTAACCATGTTGTATACTTAACTTCTAAAATACTTAAAGTATATAAAAGTGTAACACTTGTTGGCGCAATCATTAGGGCAAGTCCATACATTGTTTGTGTAATTAATCCACATAATGGATATACACTAGCACTTGTAAAGTAACTTGTAGCATAATTAAGATTTAATACACCATATTGATAATATGTAAAATCAGTATTACATAAAGCACTAATAAAGGTACAAATAGGATAAATAAAGATATTTAATCCATCTGTAAGTCTAAGTAATGGCTTTAATGCTGTTAATATAACAGGATGTGATGATGTTATTATAAGTACTGTATAAGTTAACATAGCAACTAAAGCACCATATAAAACATTTTTAAATCCATCATTAATATTATCAAGAGCATCAACAAACTTAATATGATATGTATACTTAATTAATAATGCAAGTATAATCAAAATTGCAAAATAATCATTGTATGTCCAATTACCAAAGGCTTGAACAGAACCAAACAACTTAGCAAAAGTAAAGGTATCAACTATTTCTTTTAACTTAATTGTTTCAATTGCTTTAGACATAAAGTCCGTAGCCTTGAAAACATCTTCTAACATAATTTTTAATAATGCAAGTAAAGCAAAAACACCAAAAACAATCGTAATAATAAGTCTTACTTTACCCATAAACCTATCTTTTTTCTTAGATTTTTTTCTTCGAATAAAAGAAAGTATAACATTATAAAGAACTACTAGTAAACTTACTACTAAAACAACATATCTTGATAATACTCTTCCTTCCATAACAGAAGAATGTAAATTATCAAAGAAAGTAATTCCAAAAGCTCCATTCCAATTTACAGTACTTATTATCATTACTAAGATAAATACACTTAAAATTAAAACAAGAGGCCATACCTTAGGTTTGTCACCTTTTACTTTTTCTGGAATCAAGAAACTTTCTTCTGGATTTTTAGAAACTTCTGTTTTCTTAGCATGTCTTATAATATTAAATATAAGAATAGCAGCACAAATAACTAATAAAATAACTTTAACAATTACTAAATCAGTATATTTAGTATTTAATACTTCATTAAAAGTTCCTGCAATCAATTTAGAAAATGTTGTTCCAATAACACCAACACTTATTGATCCAACAGTAACCATTATAGCCGTAATCTTATCATATCCAAGAAGTAAAATAACTCCTGCTATGAAAGGCATAATTAACAAAGCTTCAAAAGTAAATCCAGTAAATGAAACAATCAATGATATTAATAATACGGTAATTATTAAACATAAAACTTTTCTTTCTTTTACGTGATTACTTACTTTTTCCAAAATTATTCTATAAGCTCCTGTCTTATTTAACAAGCCATAGATACCACCTATCGCTAATAGATAAATGAAGACATAAATAAAGTTATAGAACGTAAAACCTGGATAAGCAAAAAGATTCATTAATCCTGCTTGAGCTCTTTCAGCTTCTATTAATTCACCATTTAAATAAGTTACTGGTAAAATCCATGTTAGTAAAGCAATTAAAAGAATGGTAATTGTTACTACTAATAATGTACTATACTTTTTCATATTTCCTCCTCTATTTCATTATACAAAAAACTTTTTAGATATTCAAACATTTTTACATTATTTCACAATAATTACATTTTAAATAAAAAGACTCTCTATCAGAGAACCTTTTACATATTATCAATATTAATATCTTTATCTGTTATTGTTACTAAAATATCATTTCTTTTATTATTTTTTACATTAGTTGCATGCATAATAACTGTCTTTTCAAACATATTTCGAATAAATCTAGCATTTCCAAAATTAGGAACATTTTTATTTTCAGCAATTATTCTCTTTGTTTTCTCTAAGGCTTCATTAGTAATCTTAAAGCCTGCTTTCCCTACCATTCCCTTAAAGATTTCTAATAATTCATCTTCAGTATAATCGACGAAATTCAAAGTATAACCAATACGTGAAGCAATACCAGAATTAGAATTAATAAAATCATTCATTTCTTTCGTATATCCTGCAAAAATAACTACTAAATTATCACGATTATCTTCCATAGCTTTAATTAATGTTGCAATTGCTTCATCATTATATGAATTATTTTTACTTGATAAAGAATAAGCTTCATCAATAAATAAAATACCTCCTAAACTTCTCTCAATAACACTATATGTTTTAATTGCAGTTTGTCCAACATATTCAGCAACTAAATCCTTACTTGATACTTCTATTATTTTATTTTCTTTAATATAACCTAAGTTATATAAAATATCTGCAAGCAATCTTGCAACAGTAGTTTTACCTGTACCAGGATTTCCTAAAAATAACATATGTAAATTAACATTATTAATTTTTAAACTACTCTTATCTTTTAAACTTATTAAGTTAACTAAATCATGTAATATTTTTTTTACATCATGAAGTCCGACTAATTCATTAAGCTCTTTAAATACTTCATCAATAGTTTTAACTTCCTTAATTAAAGGTACTTCCTTATGAAAGGATAAATAATTAATTAAATTATCACGATATGTAGGATATTCTTTAATATCTTTATAGGTATTAGTAATATAATCTAATACTTCAATATTTTTTTTATCTCCCATATTAATTTTATTAATTATTTCATTATAAACTTCTTGAATTGTTGGCAATGATTCAATTAATCGAAAATTAAAATAATTATTTTTTAATTCATTATCATATGATAAAAATAAATTAATATCTTCCAAATTACCAAAGAGAATTGTTACTTTCTTTTTACGTAAATTATTTTTCAAATTATAAATAAACATTTTCTTTAAATTTTCTTCAAGTAATAGAAAACTATTCAAATCATGTAAAACAATAATACCATTTTTGTTATAAATATCATTAACATCAATCTTATTATTAAGTTCATATAGTGATAAAAACTTAATATTTTTATTATCAAGATAATGAATGTTATTATCTTTATTACTTATAATACTACTTATTTTATCAATCGTTTCTTGATTATTTCCTTCAATAATAATATTAAAATTAATATAGTTACTTTCTTCATTATTATGATATTTATCCATATAATCTAGTATTTGACTAAATAGATTCTTTGATTTATCATCTAAATAAAGTTCATCTATATTATATGATATTTCTTCTTCAACATTATTTTTACTATCAACTTCTATTTTTTTATTAACATTAAAAAAATCATTATAAATTTCATTAAAATATTTACTATCCATATCTTTCCTCTTTATTTATTATAACAAATGTTTTAACAAATAGTAATACTTTTTACATTTATTACATAATTATTAATGATATTCACTATTTTTAGTTATATTTTTACTCTTTTTAACACTTTTTTTCAACAAAATTTACTATTTTTTGTTTTAAATGTGAAATAATTGTGATATTATATATTTGAAAGGAGTTCGTGTTATGTATAGTACCTATGGTAATTATGGTTTAAATGATCTTATGGGTTCATCTTCAACAAGTTTTGGTGTTTGGGCAATTGTATCATTAGTTCTTGCTATTGTTGGTGCAATTCTTGGATACTTCATGTTTGTAAAACCTGAAAAGAATTATCCAAACAAATTCGTTAATTGGTTAAGAAGTTTCTTAAACTTTAATGAAATGTTAATTGAACCAATCCTAAAAGTAACTTATATGTTTATTGCAATATTCATTACATTAGGATCATTTGAATTAATCGGTTCTAGTTTTGTAGGATTCTTACTAACTTTAATTTTTGGTAACTTAATAATGAGAGTTATTTATGAAGCTAGTATGATGATGGTTAGTATTTGGAAAAATACTAAAGAAATTAATAACAAATTAAAGAAATAACATCGAATTTCGATGTTATTTTCTTTAATTATTTTTATTATCCATTTTCTTAACAAGTATTGGTGAACTAGATACTTGTTTTTTTTCTTCTTCTTTTTCCTTTAATAATTTTAATTTATTTTCTACCAAAATACTTTCTTCATGTTTTTCTTTTTCATAATGATATTTTATTTCTAATAAATTATCTAATTTTTCTTTTTTACTTATAACACTATCTAATAAGTCATCCATTTGAAAATTAATATGTTCTATAAAATTATATTCCTGTTTTGTTAACTTACAATCAAGATAATTCATTTCATTATATAATTTTACAAGTTCTGTTTTAGTCTTATTCCTTGAAAAATTAAAAATAACTTTTTCACCATTAATAAAATCATAATATGCACTATTAATTCTATTATATAATTCATTAATATTATTAATATCATATTCTTCATTTCGACGTAATAATAAAATTTTTCTTGCTAACTCTAAATCTTTAAAACGTTTTAATATATTTTCAAATATTTCTTTTTGTTCTTCTTTATTATCCTTATCTTTTTTTTCTTGTTTTTCTTTACTATCTTCCTTCTTTATCTTTTTTATATCAATAACTTTACGATTAACTTTATTGACTAAATCATCACATGTTTTTTCAATATTAAGAAATATTTCATCATTATATAATAAATCAAATTTATCCTTACTTTTAGTATACATACTCTTTCTTAATAATTCTATTTCTTCTCTTACTTTTTCCGTATCACGAAGTTTTTTTAGTTTTTTAATTCTTTCTTTTATTTTTTCAACTTCTCTTTCATAATAGTATTTATTATACTTATGATTCTTATAATTATCTTCAAGTTTCTTTATCTCATTAATTGTTTCATCAAGTAATAATGTTGATATCGTAATAAAATTAACTTCTTGATATTCCTTTGCTACTTTATCTTGAATTACTTTATCAAAGTTATCGACAATTTCATAAATGTTTTGATGTAATTTTTCAACTTTTTCATAAGTATTAATGTTTATTTCTTTATCATTTAAAACACTTTCTAATACTTCATTTATTTTTTCATTTTGATAAAATGAAATATCATTTTCCGATAATTTATTAACAATATTTTCCATTTTCTTTAATAAAATATCTTTATTTGATACTTCAAGTTGAGAAAGTCTAACTTCTACAAGCTTTGTTTTTTCAATTAACTTTTTTTTATCCATATTATCTATCATTAAATATAAAGGAAAAACTCTTGTTGATGATTCTTCAATAATTACTCCATATCCTTTTAAATAACGTTTATTACGCACATCATTTATATTATTTTTAATTTTTTTAGTTACTTTTTTCCTACAAAAAAGTTTCTTAAATAAATTAATAAGCCACTTAATTATCTTTTTTATTAATGTCATAATCACCTCGCATATATCTATTTTAATAGATTTTTATAAAAACGCAAGTCATTTTCTATCTTATTTATTCTTCTTTCAACATTTAATAGTTTTTTTGATAATCTTTCTTGTTCTGTTGTTATGTTTTTTATACCATCTACTTTTTTTAAATAGTCAGCAATTTTTTCTTCACTTTTTATACTTAATTTATGAAAGAAATCAAAGTATTTTTCTATAACAATAATAGTTACAAAACATCCTAAACCAAACGTTATAAATATTACTATATTATTTTGCATAACAGCAATAATAAAAGTAATAATTAAAATAATTGTCGCAATAACTGAAGTTAATTTAATTTTTTTTAATGTTTTTAAATTATCATTTTTATTTAATATCATTTCAGCACCATGAATACTCTCACGGTATCTTTCTCGATATTCATTTGATAAAATCTTCATTTGTTCGTTTATTTCACTTTTATCTTGCTGTAATAAAGACCTTTCTCTTTTTAATTTTTCAATCATTAAATTACAATAATCATAATCTATATCAGCATATTTATTAATCGATTCATTATCATTCCACTTAAAAGAAACCTGATTATTTTCAAGTTCTTTTTTTACTTCATTAACAAGTTTAAATATTTCTTCATTTCCTTTATGATCAGGATGATTTTCTTTTAATAATTTTTTTAATGCTTTTTTAACACCATCTGTATATTTGCCATGATAACCTATTATTTTATAAATACTCTCTTTATTCATAACTACCTACTATTTTTCTAATAATACTTCAATAGCCTTTTCAAGTTGATTATCTACTTTTTCATTATATTCATAAGGAATTTCAATATCTGGTTCAATACCTTTTCTATCAATATAGTTACCATCTGGAGTTAACCATTCTTGATGCGTATACTTAACCATCGCTCCATTAGATAATGTATATACTTTTTGTACTTTACCTTTTCCAAAAGTTTTCGTTCCCACAATTGTTGCATGGTATGTTTCTTTCATCGCACCAGTTAATAACTCACTAGCGGATGCACTTCCAGAATTAGTTAAAATAACAATATTATAATCACGTGATTCATCAGTATCATCTTTAATTTTTTCAAGTTTTTCTTTAGTTTTAAGTTGATAAATAACTTTATCCTTTTTTACAAACATATTAATTATCTCAGAAACCGCTGTTAAATAACCACCAGAATTACCACGAACATCAATTATTAATGAGTCAATTTTTTCATCTTCTAACTTTTTTAACTCTTTTTTAAATTGTTCAGCGGTATTAGAAGCAAAAACAGATATCGCTAAATAACCAATCTTTCTATCATCACGTTCTAATACTTCACCAGCAACACTAATTGTATCTACAGGACCACGAGTTATTTTAATTTCTTTTTCTTTTTCATCTCTTAAAATAGTTAAAGTTACATCAGTTCCATCAGGTCCTTTAACTTTTTCTGCAATATAGGCAAGAGTTTTACCTTTAATATCTTCACCATTTACTTTAATTAAAATATCATCGGTTTTAAGACCCGCTTTCTCCGCTGGAGAATTTTCAAATATTTTTCCAATTGAAACTTTTTCAAATTTTTCATCATATTTAACTTCTGCCCCTACACCATAATAATATCCTTCAACATCTTCATTAAAAGCATCAGCAGAATCTTTATTCATATAAGTTGTATAAGGATCTCCTAAATAACCAACCATTCCCGAAATTCCTGCTTGTAATAATTTATCTGCATCAACATCTTCATAATATGAATCTAGTATTTCATTATAAGTAGCAGCAAACTCATATAAAGAAGCATTAGAACCTAACATACCAAACTTATACATTACAAGTCCACCAACAAAAAAACCTAAAACAAGAGTTATTAACATAAATAATAATAATTCTTTCATACTAAAACGATTTTTATTTTTCGTAACTTTCTTTTTCCAAAATTTTTTAAATTTATCTTTCAAACTATCATTCCTTTTTAATTTAAACATAGATTACCTCACTTACATCTTAATAATATAATATCACAAATTTAGCTAATAGAAACATTTTTTCTTTAAATTATTGCCAGAAATAATTATTTCCTTTATAATATATCTATGGATAAGGTGATTTATGAAGATTGTAACACTAAGTAAAGAAGAATTTGATGACTTTTCAAGAAGAAATAAATATAATTCTTTTTATCAAACTTCAAACTATGCAGAATTTAAAGCTAAATATGAACAATTTAGTATTCATTATTTAGGATTTCGTGATAATAATAATCGTTTAATTGGCGCTAGTTTAATGCTATATAAAACATTATTTTGGGGATACAAATATGCTTATGCACCACGTGGATTACTAATTGATTATGATAATGATAAATTAATTGATGCGGTAACTGAAGAATTAAAAAAACTTTTACGTAAACAAAAATTTATTTTCATTACTATTGATCCTCCAGTTATCGCTAGTGAAAGAGATAGAACTGGTAATACAATACAATTCAATAACAATGTTAATAGAACTCTTGGTGCATTTAAAAGAAATGGTTATGAGCATTTAGGTTTTAATCTATATGATGAAAGTATTTTACCAAGGTGGAATGTTGTGGCACCGCTTGCACCTGATGCTAGAATTATCTATAATAGTTTTGACAATGAAATAAAAGAAAAACTAAATTATGCCAATAATGCTTGTGTTACAGCACGTATTGACAATACGTGTGATATTAAGAAGTTTTATGATACAATTAAGAAAAAATATACTAAAAAGAATTATAAATATTTTGAAAATCTAACTAATGCATTTATGCCCGATAAAATAAAAATCTTTTATGCTTATTTAGATACAAAAAAATATACCGAAAATGCTAATAATCTTTATATAAAAGAAGAAGAAAGAAATAATAATCTTGCAAGTATAATCCAAAGTGGTGACCAAATAACTTATAATATTCCTAAAGCTGTCGAAGATAAAATAACCTCAGATAAACTACTACATACATATAAAAAAGATGTTGTTTCATCTGCTAAATTTTTAAAAGCCAATCCTGAAGGAATAATATTAGGAGCTGCTATCACCATTGAAGAAGCAAATGGTGTAAGTATCTTATTAAATTATGCAGATAGTGATTATGAAAGCTATAATACAAGTTACGTTCTTACTTATGAAATTATGAAATATTTTGGAAAAGAAAATTTTAAATATTTAAATTTAGGTTCTGTAACAGGAAACTTTAATCCCACATCAAAATATTACCCACTACTTCTTAATAAAGTAGGATTTAATTCATCTATTTTAGAATATATTGGTCAATTTAATATTATAATAAACCCCACAATATATCTAATATATAAAAAGAAATATAATAAATAAAAAAACACTTAGATAATTTCTAGGTGTTTTTAAACATTACTATATTCATGATATTCAAGTCTTAATTTATCAGCAACAGTTACCATAAATTCCGAATTAGTTGCTTTCGATTTATCAATATCAACAGAATACCCAAAGATTTCTTCTAGTAATTCCCAATTAGCTCGATTCCAACTTACTTCAATAGCATGTCTTATTGCTCTTTCCACACGAGAAGGTGTTGTTTCATATTTTCTAGCAATTTCTGGATACACTTCTTTGGTAATAGCACTTGATAAATTAGGATTATTATACATCATCGTAATCCCTTCTCTTAAATACGTATATCCTTTAATATGAGATGGAACACCAACTTCATGTAACAATTTCGTAATTGCCATTTGCAAATTACAATAATACATATCTATTGTCTTCTTCGTTGAATTACTATAATATTCATTACTTGAAT
Organism: uncultured Erysipelotrichaceae bacterium; assembly: GCA_902801795.1. Taxonomy (GTDB): domain Bacteria; phylum Bacillota_I; class Bacilli_A; order RF39; family UBA660; genus RUG12783. The sequence continues at coordinate 11,038 of CADCJQ010000017.1, read as the reverse complement.
ATTCTAATATTTTACTTTCTAAATCAGATAGTTCAAATGGTTTAAGCATAAAATATTTAATTCCTAAACCAGATACTTTTCTAATAACTTCTGGTGAATTATAAGAAGTTAAAACAACGATACGTGCATTAATCTTCTTTTTTTCACATTCTTCTAATAACTTTATGCCATCCATACCAGGCATAATAAGATCAAGTAAGACCAAATCATATTGCTTACTTTCTAATAATGATAATCCTTCATTACCATTATACGCTACATCAGATACTTCGATTACTGCATGACTACTAAAGTACTCCTTAACCATATCGACTAATTGTTGATTATCGTCGATCAATAATACTTTAATTTTATTCATTTTTCATCCTTTCATCCTACAACGCACTTTCTATTATATACGATATTACATTTTTTGCATAGAGCGAAAGATGAAAAGTTTTGTCGAATTGACACTTTTTTGTCAAATAATTGACATTTTAATGAATATTATTAATTAAATTTTCAAATTCTTCATACTTTAGAGAACATCCACCAACTAGATACCCATCAACATTTTCTATTTTTTCTAATGTTTCAATACACTTATTATTGACACTACCACCATATAATACTTTTATGTCAAATTCATATTTTTCTTTAACATATTTTTTAATATAACCAATAACTTCTTCTATTTCTTCATTAGTAGGAATTACTCCCGTTCCTATTGACCATATTGGTTCATAGGCAATAATAATATCCTTTAAATACTCTTTTTGAATATTATTAAAAGCATCTTTTATTTCTTTTTCAATAACTTCTAAATATTTCTTATTATCGCGTTCTTCTTTATTTTCGCCAATACATAATATTGGTTTCATTTCTTGTTCTAATAAGCGAATTATTTTCTTATTAACAAGTTCATCATCATGATAATACTTTCTTCTTTCACTATGACCAACTATTGAGTAATTAACACCTAAATTTTTTAATTGAAAAGCCGCAACATCACCTGTATAAGCCCCCACTTCATATGCCGATACATCTTGTGCTACAGCATATAAACCAGCATCAACAAACTTTTGTAAATAAATACTTGATGGTGCGAAAAAGACATTTGAATAATCTTTTTCTTTAAAAAAATCAATATATTTTTCAATCTCATAATAACTAAGATTCATTTTAAAATTTCCAACAATTAATTTCATTATTTACTCCTTAATATTTCAATACCTGGTAAGGCTTTTCCTTCTAATAACTCAAGTGAAGCGCCTCCACCAGTTGATATATGACTTACTCTATCTTTATATCCTAAATTAATGACCGCACTAGCACTATCACCACCACCAACAATAACGGTTTGTTCTTTATTAAATGATTCACAAATACTTCTGGTTCCTTCACAATATAATGGATTTTCAAACATTCCCATTGGTCCATTCCAAATAATAGTTTTACTTTCTTTAATATATTTTTGAAATAACAATCTTGTTTTAGGACCAATATCAAGACCAATATCATCATAGTCCAATTTTTCTTTAACTTCACAAATATTACTACCTAAATCTTTACTTGTAACATTATCAATAGGTAATATAATTTTGTTAGTTTTTAAAAGCAAATTCTTACAATAATCAATCATTTCACTATCAAGCAATGATTTACCAATTTCCTTACCTTGAGCCTTTAAGAACGTATAAGCCATACCGCCACCAATTAATAAATAATCACATTTATCAATTAAATTCTCAATAACACCAATCTTATCACTTACTTTCGCTCCACCTAAAATAACCGTAAAAGGTAATTCTGGTTTCTCCATAACAGGTAACATATTATCAAGTTCCTTTTTTACCAAAAATCCCATACCACATGGTAAGTTACTTGCAATACCAACATTCGATGCATGAGCACGATGACATGTTCCAAAAGCATCATTAATGAAGATATCTCCAAGACTAGCCCAATATCTTCCTAATTCTTCATCATTACCACTTTCTTTTTTACCATCCAAATCTTCAAAACGAGTATTTTCCATTAACAAAACATCTTTATTTTGCATATTATTAATGGCTTTTTCAAGTTCAATACCTCGTGTTTCTTTAATAAAAGTAACTTTCGTATTTAATAATTCACTAAGTCTAATACTAACCGGTAATAAAGTATTTTTTACCTTATCTTCTTCTGTTTTAATTCTTCCTAAATGCGATAATAAAATTACTTTACCTTCATGCTCTCGTATATAATTAATAGTTTTTAAACTTTCTTTAATACGATTATCATCCGTGATAATACCATCCTTTATTGGTACATTAAAATCAACTCTTACAATAACTTTTTTGTTTTTTAAATCAAAATCTTCTACTGTTTTTATCATTATATCCTCCAACATTATTATATCAAAAATCAATTTATTACAACATATATTTAACACATCTTTTCACCATTTACGTAAAGAAAAATACTAAGTTTTACCTTAGTATTAACTTTTTAGTAACTTATTAATTTTCGTAACTAACTCACTATCAACTGTCTTAATGACTTTTAATAACAAATCAAAACTATCTTTATAATTACCGCTATAATATAATAATTCCGCTTTACCAATTCCACGATCAACACTCTTATTATTACGATATTTATTACCATAGACAATTAGCATTTCCGAGAAATTAGCATACTTTACCATATCATTAACCGTAGCATATAACTTAAATGTTAAATCTCTTGCAGTATCAACACGCATATTAAGATTTTTAATAACAATAGGTTTATTATTTATTTCTTTTTCAACTTCACTTATAGCATCAATCGCTTCTTCTTCTTCAACATAATAATTATCATAAATAATAGGTAATTTATTAATTCGAATATTTTCACGACATTTCTTAAGAAGAATCTTCATATTTTTTAATTCTTCATGAGCACGCATTTCATCTTCATAAAAACTTCCTAATGTTCTTAAGGCATTATCAAATTCATCAGAAACCGTATTTATTCGACCAATTAATTCATTAATTGTAATATTATGTTTCTTATAAGAATCTTCTTTTTTCTTAATCTCACGATATAATTTTTTATGTTCTTTAATTATTACCGATAACTTTAAATTTAATTTATCAATAATTTCTAAATCTTTTTCATTTAAATGATAAAGGGCTTTAATATCATCTAATTCATCATAAATATCTTTTACTATTTTATTTAATCTTTTTTCTTTACTTTCATAGGCTTCATCTAATTTATCAAACTTAACTTTAGCGTTTTTTTCATCATCTAAATCTTTAAATAAACTATCTAAATACTCTAAAATAGTTCTTAAATCAAATAAACTATCCGTAATGTTTAATACTTTTGCTCTCGTTAAAATATCATTTTCTTTTTTTTCAATATCAACTAAGTTATTTTCAAAATTTAAATATCCTAATGGATAACCTTCTTCAACCATTTTATAATATTCATTATTTAAATCATTAATTCTTCCTGGAATTAAGTCATTTAATAACAATAAAATATCCGGTAATTCTTTAATAACAATATCTAAGTTATCAATCATTGTATCAATTGATTTAACAATTAAAACAACTTCATTATATAATTTTTCATCCATTACTTTATCAAAATCATTGAAACGTTTAGCAATATTTTCAAATTGCATTTTAATTACTTCTGACAAGTCTTTAAACATCGTTTCTTTTTCTGTATAACAATGTTCTAAGAAACGATATTTAGCTTTTAATTTAATAACAATATTTCGATACTTCTCTTCATATGATGCAATCTCTTCAATTTCATTCATAATATTATTAAGAGAATACTCCGTTTCATCTAATTGAATTTCTATATCAGAATATTTATCAATGTATTCACGATAATCTTGTTTTTCAACATCTATATCTAGTTCTGTTATTAAATCATTTATTTCAACTAATTTAATATTTTTTATTTCTTGATAACGAACTTTAATTTCAGTAATCTTCTCTTCAAGTTGTTCACTTTTAGCAATATCTTCTATTTTACTAATTTCTACCATTACTGGCATACTACTTAAGTTATTTCTCTTTACTTCCAATTTATTAATATCATTTATTAATTCTTTTCTCTTCTTTTTACGAAGTTTAGAGATAGTAAGAAATGAAAGAGCAACAACAATAATCAAACTAGTAACTAATATAACATACACTATTTTCATTCTCACCTACCATATATTTATATAATATCATAAAAGTAAAAAAAATAAAATACCGGTATGTAATTTTTATAAAAAAAATAAAATGTTAAGTTATGTCCATTCCTTTTATTTTTAAAAAGAAATATGATATATTTTTGAATGTAGAGGATGAAATGATTGAAAATACTTTAAGTGAAATGTTAAAAAAGTATATTAATATCTTTATTAATGAATATAAAGATTATTTATCAAAAGATCAATTAGAAACATTAAGAACAATTAATTATAATAAAATAATTAATTTAGAAAATCTTGATGTCCCTTTTGGTCTAGTTTCTTTTGGTAAAATTCGTCTATCAAATATTTCTAATGACTTAATTAATAGTTTACAAAAAATGGATAATTATAATACTACTAAATACAATCTAAATAATAAAAACATTTCTTCATATTTAAAATATATGTGTGAAAACGGTTATAGTTCTTTAGAATACTTTGGTGATATTTTAATGTACTTTGTTTTTGAATTAGTTTTAAAAAACCCATCTATTTTTAATCATGGAATAATTAATCAAGAAATAAGATTTTTATCCATAAAATATTCTCTTCGATCTGCTAATTTATATGCCAAAGAAGAAACTATTGCTACCAAAATAACCCCTCTTTTTCAATTAGATACGATGCGAAGAATATTATTTATGGATAAGCCTACGGCATTTTTGTATTTAAATAAACATTTAGGTTTTCGCTACGCTAAACTATATGATGATATAACCAATATTGTTGATGATAAAAATAAAAATATTAAAGGTAAAGATTACCCAGGTTTTGAAGGATTTCTTAACTATGCCGACGATTATGATGAAATAACTTATGGTGATGCCTATAATTATTTATTAGATTTTGAGGTAGAAAATAAACTAAATATTTAAAATAGTTGACAGAAATAAATTAACGTATTACAATATTTATGGATGTGATAAAATGGAACAAACAACAATAAATATACGTATAAACCTTGATGATAAAAATAATTTTAAAAAATTTTGTTGCAATACTGGCTTAGATATTTCAACCGCCATTAATTTATTTATTAAAACCGTTTTACGAGAGAAAAAGATTCCATTTGAAATCAAAGATATTGATGAAGAAAATAATTATCCACAAAAATGTGAATAATTTTTTTTATTTATAATAAGATTTAATGGTGATAACTTGAAAAGAAAAATTAATAAAACACTTATTATAAGTATAATTATTCCTTTAATAATCGGTTTAATTTCAGGATTAATATCCATGAGTGGTATGAAAGAGTTTGATAGTTTAATAAAACCTCCTCTTGCACCACCAGGATTTCTCTTTCCCATTGTTTGGACTATTCTTTATACTTTAATGGGATACTCTAGTTATTTAATATATGAAAGTAATGATTATCATAGTGAATGTTGTTTAAAAATATATACTCTTAATTTATTTGTTAATTTTTTATGGAGTCCTATTTTCTTTGGTCTTAACTTACGTTTATTTGGTTTAATATGGATAATTATTTTAGTAATAATAGTTGTATATATGATATTATGTTTTTATAAAGTAAATAAAAAAGCTGCATATCTTCAAATACCATATTTAACCTGGTGTTTATTTGCAACTTATTTAAATCTTTTATATTATTTACTTAATCGCTAGTTTCTAGCGTTTTTTTATTTTTTCTTCTTTTTCTAATTCACTAAAGTCCACTTTACCAATTTTGGTTTTTGGAATATTATCTCGAAATTCATACTCATATGGCAGTGAATACTTTGCAATACTTTTTTCACAGAAAGCCTTAATACTATTTAATGTCTCATTATTTGGTTTATATCCTTCATTTAAAACAATAAAAGCTTTAGCAACCTGTACTTTATATGGATGGTCTATTCCTATTACAACAGATGCATTAACAGCAGGATGTTTATCAATAACACTTTCAATATAACTAGGATATAAATTATAACCACTAGAAATAATAATTCTTTTTAATCTTTGACGGAAGAAAACCATTCCTTCATTATCTTTATAACCAATATCACCCGTATGTAACCATATTTTACCATCATCATGTTTTCCTAAAGTTTGCATGGTTTCTTTAGTATCATTTATATATCCAATCATTACCGTTGGACCACTAAAACATATTTCACCATCTACATTAGGTAATACTTCACTATGTGTACCTACTTTAACAATTTTACATTCTATATCTGGAAAAGGAATTCCAATACAATGTTCTCGCATCTCTGTAGGTATTGTTAAACAAGTTGCGGCCGTACATTCTGTTAATCCATAACCAACACGTACTTTTGCCGATGAACCATGTCTACTAAGAAAATCATCAATCCGACTTTTTAAATCTGGACTCATGGTATCCCCACCAGATACAATATTGGTAATACAACTTAATTCATCTTTTTTAAATTTACTTGAAAGAAGTCCTTCAAATAATGTTGGAACACCAACTAAAAAGTTAGGATGATATTTTTTAATTAATTTACGAAATTTTTTATAATTAAACGAAGGTATTAAAACACACTTCATTCCATCACATAACGTTGCATGAAGACATACTCCTAAACCAAATCCATGAAATATTGGCATAATACATAAAATAACCTCTTTAGGTTTTGGCATAACAATTTCTTTTGCCTGCATCGCAAGTGCATTAAAATTAAGATTGGATAATAATATACCTTTGGGTTTACCACTTGATCCACCACTATATAAAATAACCGCTGGATCATTTTTATCTTTTTTAACAATATAATTACCAGAATAACTTTGTCCTAAACTTAAAAACTCACTCCAAGTAATAATTAAATCACATTCCGGTAACTCTTGTTTTCTTCCTTTACTTAACCAATATAAAAATCTTTTATCAAATTTCATGTTTTCTGATGGTGAACATACAATAATATCCGTTAATTTCGTTTCTTCTAATACATTTACTATCTTTTGAACAGATACATCTATTGTAATTATTTTATTACTATTTGAAATATTTAAAGCATGAAGTATTTCATTTTCACTTGATAAAGGATGAATAATATTGGCAATCGCTCCTATCATATTAATAGCATAAAACATAATAATCGCTTCTGGCATATTAGGAGTACAAATAGTTACAACATCATTTTCATTAGTACCAATACTTTTTAAGGCTTTCGCACATTCTTCTATTTGTTCAATAAACTTTTGATAAGTTACTTCTTTTCCAAAATATTCATAAGCAATATAATTAGGATGTTCTTTAGCACTATCAAAAAAATGTTCATAAATCATTTTATTAGGATACTCTAAATGCGAATATAACATTGGATAATATTTTTCAATTAAATTAGTATTCAAAATCTTTTTTTTCTTCAATTCTTTCATCAGCATGATCCTCTAACAATTCTGGATTTCTTAAAATATAATCTAATAAATTAATAGCTTTCGAAAAATAAACACCATCCGCAACACGTTCATCAAGATTAATTCCAAATTCCACAATGTCACGAACTTCAATTTTACCATCATCCATAACAACTGGTTCTTTATGAATATTACCTATCGTTACTAAAATACCATTCGTTCCAAAGTTTGTTAAATGATGATAGATAGCACCACATTTAATACTTCCAAGATTAGATAGTATAACAGTACTATTGTATAGTAAATCATCATTAAGACTTTTTGGTAATAAATCATGTCGATCCATAAACTTAACTACGGGTGCAACAATAAACTTTAACATCCATCCAGGTAATTTATCTAAGGCATCAAGTGAATCATCTGATGAATTTTGTTCTTTATTTTTACGAAACTTCTCTACCTTTTTCTTTATTTTATCACTCATACTATAAATATTATCATTAGGATCAACTTTAATTAAAGACATTACTTCTTTAGCATTATCAGAATAATCTACTTTAGCCGTAAAAGTTAAAATAACATCATGTCTTTCATAACATTTATGATTAATAATATATCTATTTAATTTAGGTCTATTATAAATTACTTTAGCAATTGCAATGGAAAAAGCATGAAAATAAGTTAAGTCACTATTTCCTTTTTTCTTTTCTTGCATATACTTTACAAGATTAGTAACATCTATTTTACGATTCATATAAACATCAGCATCTTGTCTGTCTGTTAAATATGTTAACAAACGCATCATCGCTGGCATTTTAATTTTTCTAGCATCTCTCCTATCTCCAAATTTCTTTTTATATTTTGTACTACCCATTTACTCCTCCATATTTTATAAAATAATTATAAAAGAAATCTTAATTATTGTAAAGTATCGGATGTCTAGTTTTAGGACAAATTCACAAATTAAGGAAAAGTAATATATTACTCATATACAATATTTATTTTTCCTCAAAATCCATAGAAATATTAAACATATTCATTTTGATTATTAATTATCAATTTACTACAAAATATATCAAAAAGACTGTTTTCATTCCTTACTACAGTCCTTTTTTAAACATAATTATTCTTAATAAAAAAAGCATTTATAGAAATACAAAATAATTATAAATATTTTTTATGAATAATATAAAACTATAAACCTAAGCGCCATTCAAATAATAAGAGTAAAATAGTCAAGAAAAACATTATTTTAATGAATAAATTTGGTATATCTGCTTCTTTTCTTATCAAATATTCTCTTGATTCCTTTATATCATCTACTTTGATTTTATTACAATTATCAACAATATCATCAACCATTTGATTATATGTAGTTATACTATCACTAACAAATAATTTTTTTGGGAAAAAAGTCTTAATTTTTGGAATATTATATTCTAATTCATCAAGAATCGGATCAGATTTAATATTTACATCAACTGAACTAGTTATATATAAAGAAATATTTTTTGTCTCTAGTATCTTTTTAACATATTGTATTAAAACTAAATCCTGACAAAAACATGATGGTTTATCTAAAATCATTACTTTAGGAACAGTACTCTTTTCTCTAAAATAAAGGGCACACTCTGCTATCCAACCATAAATATGATGACTTGGATAAGGTCCTCTATTTATTTCATTATATCCAAGATATGAAGGATCGGTTCCTTTAATCAATTCTTTAAATGCACCTGAAGCATTTTCACCGCTACCTTTACTTGCACCATCTTTTAATAAATTTAATATTGAAATAATATATTCATGATCTGTTGTAAATGGGGCAATATAATCTAACCACATACCATATACAACAATACCAAATTTAGCATTTGGTAGCGAATTAACCAATTTTATATATGAAGCTAATAAATTAGTATCCTGCTGCGAATAACCAACTTCAACACAAAGTAATATTTCAGCATTAACTGTTTCTTTTTCTTTTTCAATAATTTGTGTTTCTTGTCGATACAATCTTACCGTTACAATAGTACAAACTATAATTAGCAAGATACATGTTATTTTAGATAAAAAAGAGTATAGTTTATAACGTTTTTCTATTCTTTTATAAAGTCTAGTTCTTTTAACATATTTAGTATTTGCTACAATAACTCCTTTTTTATATTTAACCCTTCGTCTATATATCCTAAATAATAATAAAGCAATTAATACATACACAATTATTTCAGGATACATTATATCAACTTTAGTCTTTATCATACTTTTTCCTTCCTACATTAATAAAACCTTTATTTACTAATATATCCTTTCATTTTTACCAGCAATGATTACAAGAAGGCGATCTTCTAAATTTTGAAGAACTTCTACTATAATCCCCACCATTTGGACCAATTTTATCACTATCTTTGGACTGATAACTTATATTAGCTTCAATCAAATCTTCTATTTCTTCAGTTATTTCAGAAGCAGTCTGTTGCTGATCAGGAATCTTTGAATCTGATTGTAAATTATCTTCATCTGTCATATTAGGCTCTATACTCATGCATGCTTTTAAATGTTCTTGTGCTTCGAGTAATGATATCAAAGCTTTATTATCACTTTGATACTTTGCTATATTAAATAATGTTAATGCAATGTTGATTCTCACTGAACAAATTCTTTTTCTTGGGATATTGTATTTTAATGCCTCTTGATATTTATTATATGCAGCCTCATATTCCCCATTTTGATAATAATAATTACCATAATTATATGGTGCAATATAAGGCTCATATATATTAATCATTGACATAAGCACTAAACTAATACGATTATTATTGTTAGGATAATTAGCAATAAAAATTTTATTTAAAACTATTTTAAAAGACAATTTAACAAAAACAATTATATATATTATAATAATAACCTTAATTATTTTCTTAAATATTTTATTAATCATATGCTTCTCCTACAATACAAATATTCAATAAAATATATGATTAATAAAAAAGCTGAAAAATAGTAATATAACTCTATTTCTATTCTATTATCACTATTATTTGTTTTTTGAATTATATTATCTAAAATAGTCAAATAGTTATCATCCATTTGATAATAATCTAACTTTAAATTATTAGCAATATTTTTTAAGTTTGATTCATCTAATTTAGAGATAGCTGCTTTTTTAGTTGATGAATCTATTAAAAAACCACTAGGATCAATAACAGCAGTTATTTCAGCAAATTCCGAAATATCTATTTTACCACCATTTGTTGTACCATATCCTAAAACAGCCCCACCTGATAGCAATGATGATAATCCACTATATTTAATATTAGACGTTTTTCCAGCATCACCATCACTCATAAAAAACAATAGATATTTATGCTCAATTTTACTATTTTTATTTTTTACATTATTTTCATTAATAATTTTTTTTATAACATCTGCTGGTAAATCAATTGATGTTCGTGTCGAATAGATTGGATTAGTGACATGTAATCTATTTACTATATCTTT
>CADCJQ010000016.1 GCA_902801795.1 uncultured Erysipelotrichaceae bacterium | reverse complement strand
ACACTTTATTATACAGTACCTCAAGAAAAATATCGTATTAATTTTAATGCTGGTGAAGGAATAGTATCTCCTAGTTATTTAGAATATAATGTTAATTCAACTATCAATGGAAGTAATTTTCCAACACCAACTAGAACAGATTATATTTTTGAAGGATGGTATCTAGATAGTGGTTTCCAAACACCATTTGCAACATTTACTCCTAATAGTGCAGATGTTGTAACCTATTATGCTAAGTGGTCATCTAAATATCGTATTAACTTTAATGCTGGTGAAGGAACAGTATCTCCTAGTTATTTAGAATATGATGTTAATTCGGCAATTAATGGAAGTAATTTCCCAACACCAACAAGAAGTGGTTATACTTTTGATGGATGGTATACAGATAGTAATTTCCAAACACCATTTGCAACATTTACACCAAATGCATCAGCAGAAGTTACCTATTATGCTAAATGGACATTTAATTCTTCATTGATACCAGTGTCACATAATATTTTAAGTAATGCAATGCAAGATTATTATGCAAATGTAAGTTCGTGGGTAGCAGCTGATGCAACAGATCCATCAAATTCTAATGGTGAGGCTTCTGCATCTAATAGTTATGATAATGGTCATCATTTATTTAAAGATAGTATAAGTAGTGTATTTACGACTAATAATTGTTCTTCTTGTCAAGCAGATAATAGTTGTGGTAATCCACAAACTAATAAGACATATTGTGATTATGCATTAGGATATGATACAGGTATAACTGATGATTTAAATGTTTACTTATATGAAAATAGTCAAAAAGGTAATTTAGTTACTTATACAACCTCTACTGGTGGTGTTATCTATAATATGATTCCAGGAGTAACGTATCTATGGGAGTCAACAAATGATAATACAAAATATGGTGTTGTAACTGCAACGGGAAATCGAAGAACTCTAAAAACTTCAATCCGTAATCTTCGTGATTTAGGTGGACTTGCTGCTAGTAATTCTGATGTATCTGGTACTATTGATTATGGAAGATTATATCGTGGTGCTTATATATCTTCTAGTCAAGGAGTTACTGATTTGAATAAATTAGGTGTTACAAGAGAAGTTGACTTAAGAGGTAATGGAGATGGAGTACAAACATATAAATTGTCTAATTATGATACAGGTACTAGTTCAAGTTACACTGATATAATGATAACTAATTATATTATTAATCCACTTGCAACAACTTATATTGCAACACCTCACTTAGATAATTATCGAGCTGTTAAATCAGCAATGAGGGCTATTATGGAAAAAGTTGTCTTTAATCATGATAGTATATTCTTCCATTGTACAATTGGTACAGATAGAACAGGAACAATGGCTTATTTCTTGGAAGGATTATTAGGAGTTTCTGAAGAAGATCGTTTAAGAGATTATGAATTAACATATTTCTTTGGACTTACAAATCGTACACGTTTCCATGATTCTGTAAGTTGGTCAAATACCAATCCAAGATTCTATTCAATGTATAGATCATATCCAACTAATCAAGATATTTATAATTACTATACATATGAACCTCATGTACCAGATCAAAATGATCCCAATGATTTAACAGATGAAGAATTGTTAAGAAGGTTTAGATTAGAACTTATTCATTAATAAAAAGTCATAATATAAAGGAACTGTAAAAAAAACAGTTCTTTTATTGTAAATTAAAACCTTGTTTCAAAATTAGAAACAAGGTTATTTTATTTTAGCAAATTTATTATCTTTACCAGTATCATCTTTAATAATTAAATTATCTCCTTCAAAGTGATATTGATAAATATTGGCATTTTCTTTTCCTTTATATAAAATAGATAATTTTTCGCCATCATCTTCATAGGTACAATCAAGTCTTGCTACAATCATTTCATATGAACACGTTTTATCATCATTAAATATATAATAATATTGATTATTTGTTTCAACTGCTTCCCATTTACCAACAATACTTTTTTTACATCCTGTGGTTAATATTAATAGTAAAAAAAGTGATATGACTAATTGATATTTTTTCATTTTGCCTCCTAAATTTATTATATAATAATTTTTCCAAAAAAACAATTGAATTTGTTAGGCTTATGTAAACAACAAATTATTACAAAATATTTTCGATATTTATACATATACATTAGATGAGGTGAAAATGAAAAATAAATATACAGTAAGTAATATATTTAATAATGATGGAATCCCTTTTAATGAATTGATTGAGAAACTAGTCTCATCTTTTATCGATCAAGACTTAAATTTATTTGAGGATAATACTATATTAACCTCGGATATAGACCAAAAATTATAGATTGGAAAAAATGATAAACGAAAATTATAAAGTAGGTATATATTTAAGATTGTCTAGAGAAGATGAAAGATTAGGAGAGAGTAGTAGTATTTCAAATCAAAGGGATTTATTATTAAATTATATTAAAGATAACAATTTGTTTCTTGTTGGTGAGTATGTTGATGATGGAGTATCAGGAACAACGTTTGATAGAGATGGCTTTAAACGGATGATTAAAGATTGTGAATTAAAAAAAATTAATATGATTATTACTAAAGATACGTCACGATTAGGAAGGGATCATATTGAATTTGGATATTATGTAGAAAGATATTTTCCAGAACACGGAATAAGATATGTTGCGGTTAATGATGGAATAGATACCGCTACTAATTCTTCATCTAATGATATGTTAGTATTTAAAAGTGCCTTTAATGATATGTATGTAAAAGATATTTCAAATAAACTTCGAAGTTCTTTATATACTAAGAAAAGAAATGGACAATTTGTTGGTACTTATGCACCTTATGGATACATGAAAGACTCAAATGATAAACATAAATTATTAATTAATGAAGAAGAAGCACAGGTTGTTAAAAGAATATTTAAAATGTTTGCAAATGGTAGTTCATTAAATACTATTTGTGAAACATTAACTCGTGAACAAATTAAAACACCAAGTATTTCTAAAAATATGAAATTAGGTCAGAATAATGTTCATTATGGAGTATGGGCAACAAGAACCGTAAATGATATTTTAAAGTGTCCAACTTATATTGGTAATTTAACACAATGTAAGCAAAAGAAAGTTAATTATAAATCTAAGAAAAGAATTCATAATAAAGAAAATGGCTGGATTATATCTTGTGGAAGTGTACCATCCATAATTGATGAAGATATATTTAATACAGTTCAGAATATGTTTAAAAGTAATAAAAATAGAGGTATTCGAGGTAATGGTATAACGGATAATTTATTACTTAGAGGATTAATTTTCTGTAAAGATTGTGGTCACACAATTGGTTTTAGGGCTCATAAACAAAATACATTAAAACATGGTGAAGTAATAAGGATTTATGGTAATTGTAATTATTGGGCTAAAAGAAAACGAGAGCATGTTTGTACACCTCATAATGTTAAATATCATGATATCGAATTAATTATATTAAATAATCTAAAAGGAATGTGTAAGAAGTATTTAAGCGAACAAAATCTTGAGAATATTCTTAATAATTCTGAAAAAATACAGCGAAAGAAAGAACAAATAAAGTTTGAAATAATCAAGTTAGATAATTTGATAGAGAGTATTAATAAAAAGATTGATGCTTGTTATAATGATAAACTTGAAGGTAATATTACTTTAGATATGTACAAAAGAACTTATAATAATTTAACAATAGAAATTCAAAAGATAAAGACAGAAAAAGATAAATACAGTAAAAATTTATACGATATCGAAAACAATAATTTAGTTAATAATAAGGTTATAGTTCATGAAGTAGAAGATTTCATAAATATGAAAAATCCCTCTAGAACACTAATTACAAATTTAATTGATAAAATCTATATAGATGAGAATAAAAATATTGATATTTATTATAAGTTTAGGATTAATAATGACTGAAGATAGATATTTAAATAACAATGAATTACGATAGTAATTTACTGTTGTTTTATTTGATAATTATTGCATATTTCTTAATAGCTAAATATAGAAACTAAAAGAAATAATAAATGGTGTAAGAATTAAATAAAAAGTTAAGACTTTTGTGGGTTAAAGTTGTTACACCATCTTTAAATAAAAGTTTTAAGTTTCAAAGTGATTGGCCTTATAATAATTCCCAAGCGTATTTGTTAAAAAATATTGTTGATGATTTAGAAAAAGATAATGAAAGTGAATGTGTTGAAAATGACGATAGTTATATTTTAACAAGTAAAGTTAATTTTCCAAATAATCCATCTCTTGTAAAACAAAGAGTAACATTAGATAAAGATTTAATTATAAAAAAAGTGGAAATTCTTAATAACGATGGAATTAGTTTAATGACCTTTACTGTTACATCAACTAATTATAAACCATCGTTTGATGAAAGTTTTTTTGAAATAAATAGCATAATTAATAATAGTAATGAAAATAATAGTGATAATCAGCAAAATGAAGAGAATAAGAATGATAATAGTACAACAACATCAACGATAGATGATATTATTTATCCTCTTTATATACCAACAGGAACTGTTTTAACCAATGAAGAAAAAGTTAGTAAAACAGATGGTGAAAGAGTAATATTAACTTTTGGTGGGGATAAACCATTTACTTTAGTAGAGGAAACAACTAACAAAGAAAGTGAATTTACCGTAGTTCCAACTTATGGAGAACCATATTTATTAATTGATACAGTAGCGGCTTTATCTAATAATTCTATAAATTGGGTAAGTAATGGTATAGAGTATTATATTGTAAGTGATGTTCTAGCACAAAATGAATTAATTGAAGTAGCAAAATCAGTAAATGTTGTATCTGTTATAAAATAATTATTTATATCATAAACTATTTATGAATTTAAAAAAATTGTAAATAGTTTTTTTCTTGTAATATAATTATTGAAATAATAGATATAATTCTATATAATAAGAAATGTGTTATATTGATTGATTTGGAGTGAAATATGGGTTTAGAAAGATACTTAAAGGCTCATGAATTAGATTATGAAAAAGCCTTAACAGAGATAAAGAATGGTCATAAAGAGACTCATTGGATATGGTATATTTTTCCACAACTTAAGTATTTAGGTAGTAGTGAAAAGTCAATTTATTATTCGATTGATAGTTTAGAAGAAGCGAAAGAATATTTAAATAATGATATTTTAAGAAATCATTTAATGGAAATATTAGAGGCTTTATTAAAACTTCCTAATGATAATATCATTGAAATAATGGGATGTCCAGATAATTTAAAATTACGTTCATGTTTGACATTGTTTTTATATTTGGAACCAGATAATGATCTTTTAAAAATGGTATTACAAAAATATTATCATGGAATTCCAGATCAAAATACATTGAATTTAATAAAAGTATTAAAAAAGGAGAAATAAAATGGATTTAGAGAATATTCCCAATCATGTTGGAATAATAATGGATGGTAATGGTAGATGGGCAAAAAAGAGAGGATTAAATAGAAGTTTAGGACATAAAAAAGGGGCAGAAACTTTAGAAAAATTATTGAATCATATTTATGATTTAGGTATTAAATATGTTTCAATATACGCTTTTTCAACTGAAAACTTTAAAAGAGATCCTAAAGAAGTTAACTATTTAATGGATTTATTTGTTAAAATGTTTTCTAGTAAGAAAAAAATTTTTGTTAAAAATGAGTTAAAAGTTCTTTTTTCTGGTAGAAGAGATAATTTGCGTGATGATGTTAGAAAGAGTTTAGAAAATTTAGAAGATTCAACAAAAGATTTTTCTCGAGGAGTATTAAATATTTGTCTTAACTATGGTGGAAGAAGTGAAATTGTGGATATGACAAAAAAAATAGCACAAGATGTTATTGATGGTAAATTAAAAATTGATGATATTGATGAAAAATTAGTTAATCATTACATGTATCAAGATTTACCAGATATTGATTTTGTAATAAGAACTAGTGGCGAGATGCGTATAAGTAATTTTATGTTATGGCAATCAAGTTATGCTGAGTATTTCTTTCCTAAAACTTTATTTCCAGATTTTACTGAAGAAGAATTTAATAAAGCAATACTAGAGTATCAAAATAGAAATCGACGATTTGGTGGATAAAGTATAGCATAAAAGATAAATCTATGTTATAATAGTTATATAAATGGGGAGGTTAATTATATGAAAACGAATATTGCAGGTTTAATGTCTTTAATAAAAGATTTAGAAGACCAATTGAGTCTTTTAAGTACTCAAATTTTCTCTCATGCAGAGAATAAAAGAATAATTGAATTAACAGGAAAAGATAATGTTATTGAGGATTATAAAGAAGATTTTGAATTAGAGTTAAAAGAATATGAAGAAATTATTCAAAGAATTACCTATTTAAAATCAGTTTTATATGAAAAAAATAATGAGTTTAAATTAAGCGATGGACGAACTATTCAAACAGCAATTGTTGATAATACTAATTTAAGAAAATTAAAAGGTTTATATGATCGCTTGCTTACAAAGAGAAATTCGAAAATTCGTGTTACAGAAGTTAATAATTCTTATTTTGAATCAACTGAGGTTAATTTTGATATTAAATTATTAAAATCTAAAAATGAAGAGCTTGTTAAGAAAATACATGATACTGATTTTGAGATTTCTAAATTAAATTCACTTGAATTTGATATTAAATAAAGGGCCAAACTTAATCTAGTTTGTTAATAGAAAGAGGAATCTTGAAGCCTTACTTGTTCTTTCACATTTCTTTAAAAGTTGTTTTTTGTGGTTTAATAAATTAAGTTTTATAACTTATATTCTTTTTATTTTTTATAACTTTTAGCTTATTGCCAGATGGCGTTTGTGTAAATAAGATTGTGCTTGGGTGTGAAGAACAGGGGGAAGAGACTATTAGCATTTGTTAATAGTCTTTTCTTATTAATTATTTTTTGATACAATGTTTTTGGTGATAGTAATGAAAATAAATAAACCTAAAATGAAAATATATGGTAATAAAACGTTAAATGAATGTCTAAAAGAAGGAGAAATATCCAATTGTGAAATAAATGGTAATAAAGATGTATTAAAGTTAAGTGATTTAACTATAGATAGTTGTTTAATAAAAAATGTTGATTTTACTAATATTGATTTAGAAAATGTTAATATTTTAGATACTATTTTTGAGAATTGTGATTTATCAAATACTAACTTTAATCAACAATTTATATCACGTGTAGAATTTCATAATTGTAAATTATCAGGGATATCTTTAATTGATGCTAATATGAAAGATGTTGTTATTGAAGAAACTAATATGCAATATGCTAATTTAAATAATGCCATAATAAACAATTTATTAATTAAAAAGTGTGATTTATCAGAAAGTAGTTTTTATGAGGTTGAAATAAAAAATATTGAATTTCAAGAAGTTAAATTTTATCATACGGAATTTCTAAGGACTAAACTTGAAGGAGTTGACTTTACAGATTCCAATTTAAATGGCATAGTTTTTGATAATTATTCGATGAAAGGAATTAAAGTTAATATGTTAGAATGTCGTTATTTAGTTGGTAATTTAGGGGTTGAAGTCGTTGATTAAGATGCAAATTGAAAAAGAGTTATTACGTAAAAAGATGATTGAAATACGTAAAGGTATCTTAAATAAAGAAAGAAAAAGTAATCAAATAATTAAGAAAATAATTAGACTAGATAATTATCAGAATGCTAAAGTTATTGGCTTATATAAGAGTTTACCCAATGAAGTATTAATGGATGAATTAATAGATTATACGTTATCTATTGGAAAGATAGTTCTTCTACCTAAAATTTGTGGTAAAGAACTTTATTTCTTTAAATATAGAAAAGGAGATGTATTAGAAAAAAGTGATTTTAATGTATTAGAACCACTCAATATTGAAAATAATCAATATTATGGTGATATTGATTTATTGATTATTCCAGGTTTATGTTTTGATAAAAATGGTAATCGTTTAGGATATGGAAAAGGATATTATGATAGTTATCTAAAAAATCATCGGGTTACTTGTAAAGTTGGTGTTTGTTTTAGTGAACAGATTATTGAAAATGTTCCTGTAAACGAAAATGATATTTCATTAGATATGATAATTACGGAGAAATAACTGTTGTGTCAACTTTTTTGCTAATCATCATTATTTATGATAGAATTATATTATAAGTGAGGTAGTTATGAGAAAACATACTTTTGTTATCCTAGCTTATCATGAGAGTGATGATTTAGAAGAATGTATTAAAGCGGTTTTAAAACAAAGTGTTAAATCAAATGTTTTGATTGCAACAAGTACACCTAATGATTATATTATGGATTTAGCAAGTCAATATTCTTTAGGAGTTATGGTTAATAAAGAAGAAAGTAATAAAGGTAGTGATTATAATTTTGCAATTAAAACAATGGATTCAGAGTTAATAACTATTGCTCATCAAGACGATTTATATGATCGAAATTATACTAAAGAAATATTAAAAAAATATCGTAATAATAAAGATGCTACTATTATTTTTACTAATAATTATGAAATAGATGGTGATAAAAAAATATTAAAAAGTAAGTGTTTAATGCGAAAAAAATGGTTTTTATTTCCTTTAAAATATCGTTTCTTTCAAAATAAAAAATATTTTAAGTTACGAAGTTTACGAAAAGAGAAGTTTATTTGTACAAGTAGCATAACCTTTGTAAAGAAAAATATTAAAGAAGATTTATTTCCAACTAATTTAGTAATAAATAATGATTGGCAAGGATTAATTGATTTAGCGAAAGAAAAAACGAGATTTGTTTTTTTGGATAAAAAATTAGTGGGTTATCGTCTTCATAAAAAGAAATTTGATATGGAAAAGTATCAAGAAGATGAAGATATTTTAAAAAAAATGTATCCATCATGGTATTTTAATAAGTTTGTAAAAAGAAAAATAAGTAAAATATAAGGTAAAATACTAGATTTATTAGCATAAGTTGTATTATAATTTTATATAAAGGAGAGATGAATTATGTATGATAAAATAAAAAATGATATTGTTAATGCTTTAAAAGAAAAAGATACTTTAAAGTTACAAACGTTAAGAGGAGTAAAAGGAGAAGTTGATTTAGAACATATTAATAAAAAGGTAGAAATTACTGATGAATTATTAATTAATGTTATATCTCATCAAATTAAAACAAGACGTGAATCGATTATTGAATTTGAAAAAGGTAAGCGTGATGATCTAATAAGTAAAACAAATGAAGAGATTACTTTACTTCAAACATATTTACCAAAGCAATTAGATGAAGACGAAATTAATAAAATATTAGATGAGGCGTTTGATAAAGTTAAACCATCATCTAGTAAAGATATGGGACTTATTATGAAAGAAATTACTCCTTTATTAAAGGGAAAAGCAGATATGTCTCATGTTAGTTCTTTAATTAAAGAAAGACTTGCTAATTTATAATGAAAAAAGAAGTTGATGACTTATATTCTTACGAGAGAGAATTAATTAATCAAGGTATTACTTTAATTGCGGGAGTGGATGAAGTAGGTCGTGGGCCGTTAGTAGGACCGGTTGTAACTTCAGCCGTTATTTTACCTCTTAATTATAAATTAGATGGATTAACTGATTCTAAAAAGTTAACAGAGAAAAAAAGAGAAAAGTTCTATGATATTATTATGCATGATGCTATTAGTATTGGAATTGGTATTATTGATGCTAAAGTAATTGATGAAGTTAATATTTATGAAGCAACTAAATTAGCAATGAAAGAGGCTATTGCTAATTTAGATGTTAAACCAGAACATGTTTTAATAGATGCAATGCCTTTGGATATAAGTATTCCTCATACTTCGATTATCAAAGGTGATGCCAAAAGTTTATCAATTGCGGCAGCTTCGGTTATTGCCAAAGTAACAAGAGATAGAATGATGTATGAACTTGATAAAAAGTATCCGATGTATAATTATAAAAAGAATAAAGGATATCCTACCAAAGAACATATAGAAATGATTAATAAATATGGTCTTATTGATGGTTATCGTTTAACTTATGGACCTATTAAAGATTATTTAGAAAAAAATATTAAGTAAATGTCTACTTAATATTTTTTATTATTTCATTAACAACTTCATCAATGGTCATATTAGTTGAATCAATATAGATTTGATCATTCGTTCTCATTAGTGAACCAACAGGTTTATGCATGTCATTATAATCACGTTTTTCGATACTTTCTATTAATTCTTCCATAGGAATATGAATATTCATTTCTTCATTTTGTTTAAATCTTCTTCGAGCACGTTCTTCGATTGAAGCATCTAGATAAAATTTATAATTGGCATTGGGGAATACTACTGTTGTAATATCTCTTCCTTCCATAATAACATCATGATCATTAGCCATTTTTCTTTGTAAATCAACTAAAATTTCTCGTACTTCAACAATACTAGATATTGGAGAGACAATCTCGCTAACTTCTTTACTACGTATTTCTTTACTAACATCTTCATTATTTAGGATGGTTCTACCATCTTTAGTAAATTCAATCTTTAGTGTTTTAGTTAATTTAATGATTTCTTCTTTATCTTCAACTTTCAAATTATTTCTTAATGCTGCTAATGCAACACATCGATATGTTGCTCCACTATCAATATAGATAAGATTTAATTTTTCAGCAACAATTTTCGTAATTGTTCCTTTTCCACTACCAGCAGGTCCATCAATTGCAACTATTTTCATAAAAAACACCTCTTGCAAATATTGTAACATTTTGGTATGATAATGTAAATTATTTATTTGAAATTTAGGAGAGTTTATGTATCGAAAAAGAGAAATATTAAATGATCAAGAAAAAATTTTGCTTAGTAGAATTTATAAATTAGATAGGCAAATAGGTTCTTTTATCATTCATCATAAAAATATGAGTATGAATAAATTATTGCCACAAACAGATTTTATAAAAAAAGCAAATATTTTATATAATGAAATGAGTTTGAAATTAATTAATATTTCTCTTAAAGAAACAAAATATACGCACAATTTAGTCGACTTAAAAAAAATTATTGCAAGTAAATAATTGTATTTAAAATTTATATTTGTTATAATTGGTATGTTTAGATATTATTGCCCCATAGCCAAGCGGTAAGGCTCTGGACTCTGACTCCAGCATGCGTTAGTTCGAATCTAACTGGGGCAGCCAATTGTTATTTAACCGTTTTTAACGGTTTTTATTATATAATTATATTTTTAGAATATAATAAAGAGGTGAAATGATGCGATATGATGTAACTAAAAAAGTTAGTATTTTTGGAATAATGGGAAATGTTTTTTTATTTATCATTAAAATGATGATAGGTATTATTAGTGGAAGTAAGGCTATGATTGCAGATAGTTTAAATAGTGCGGGGGATGTTTTTGCATCTTTTATGACATGGCTGGGTAATAAGATATCTAGTGTTCCTAATGATGAAGATCATAATTATGGTCATGGAAAAGCAGAATATATTTTTTCAATGCTTATAGGGATTTCTATGATTATTATTGCTGTTAAATTATTATATGATTCTTTCTTTTCAATAATTAATGGTAATAAATTAGTTTTTTCATGGAAATTAATAATTATTTGTTTTATTACAATAGTTACTAAAATAATGCTTTATTTTTATACAAAAAATGCATATATAAAAACAAATAATTTATTAATAAAATCTAATATGATTGATCATCGTAATGACATTTTTTTAACAATGTTAACATTAATTGCTATTATATTAGTAAATTTTAATATTTATTTTGTGGATGGTATTGTAGGGATTATTATTTCTCTTTGGATTATGTTATCGGGAATTAGATTATTTAAAGAAAGTTATGATGTTTTAATGGATCAAGCGATTGATAATGAAGCCAAGAAGAAGATTATAAAAATTATTAAGAAGAATAAAGAAATAAAAAGAATAGGAAATTTTTATTCAATACCAATTGGATATAAATATATTATTGTTGTTACTATCTTTGTTAATGGTCAAATGCTAACTAAAAATAGTCATAAAATTGCTGATATAATTGAAGAAGATATTATAAAAGAAGTCCCAATAATTGAAAATGTTATTGTTCATATTGAACCATTTGAAAAAGATTTTTTGAAAAATATGTGAAATTATATATAAAATAAGAAAAAATGTGGTATAATTTATTTACAATGTATAAATGATAAAGTGCGAGGTGCTTATGATGAAAATAGTTAAGTATTTGTTAGTTGTTTTGTTTATTGTAATTATAAATTATCGTGTTGAAGCAAAAACACTTAAGGATTTAAAGAATGAATTAGCGGCTTATGAAAAAGATATGACCGAAGCGAAAAATAAAAATAAATTAACGCAAAATGAAATTAATAATGTTAATGAGAGAGCGAAAAGTATTACTGCAACTATTGAACAAGATCAAATTAAGATAAAGAAAACTGAAGAGGAGATTGTAGAATTAGAGAAAAAAGCTGATGAAAAGGAAGTGCAAATTAAAGATATCATTTCTTTTTTACAAGTTACGAATAGTGAAAATGCTTATTTAGAATATATTTTTGGGGCTAAAACAATTGAAGATTTAATATTACGTAGTGCTGTTTCGGAACAAATGGTGGCTTATAATGATGATTTAATTGAAGATTATAATAATACTATTAAAGAATATAAAGTAAAAAATGAAGAATTAGAAGAGCAAATTGTTAATTTAAATAATGAGCAGGATAATTTAAAAGCAGAACTTGTTAAATTAGGAGATAATTTATCGGATACAGTTGAGGAGATGACTTCTGTTCAATCACAAATTGATGAAGTAAAAAAACTTATTAATCATTATGAAAAAACATTGGGTTGTAAGGATGATCAAGATATATCAACTTGTGGTAAAATACCTTTTTCTGGTAAGATGATAAGACCACTAGTAAGTGGAGCGGTATCAAGTGAATTTGGATATCGTCTTCACCCAACGCAACATGTATATAAGTTACATACTGGAATTGATATGTATGGAAGTACAAAAGTTTATGCTGTTGCTCCTGGTACTGTTGCCGGTATTAGTTGGAAAAACTCTTGTGGTGGAACAGTTTTATATGTTCATCATAATATTAATGGTAAGTATTATACAAGTGCTTATAATCATTTATATCAAGTATTAGTTAAAACGGGAGATTATGTTGATCAAAATACGCAAATCGCAGTTACTGGTGGAACTCCTAGTCTTACACCATGGGATAGTTGTACAACAGGAAGACATTTGCACTTAACAATTGCTAATGGCTTATATATGAAAGAATATGTATCTTATAGTACCTTTACATCAAAACTAATTAATCCTCGTACAATGGTTAATTTTCCGAAAAAAGGTGTCTGGTTTAGCAATAAAACACAAGTATTTTAAAATAAAGTTGTTATGAATGTAAACATAACAACTTTTGACTTTTTTCTTAGTAATAAACAATTACAATAATATTGGTGATAAAATGAAAGTTAAAATATTTGATTTAGAAGATGAAGGAGATTTAGAAAAAGCAATTAATAATTTTATAAAAGAAAATGATGATATTGAAATAATAGATATCAAATATCAAGTATCATCTTCTATTTATAGTGAAGAACAAATATTTTGTTTTTCGGCTATGATAATATATTATTAAATCATATACATATCTGTAGGTTCACTATCTTCATAATCATTATTAGGACGATTAATGTTGTTTTCTAATTTATTAATTCGTGTTTCTAGTAAATGAATCTTTTTTTCAAAACGTTCTATTTTTTCTTCTAATCTTTCATAGTTATTGTTAAAAAATGGTTGTTGGAAATTGTTATATGGGTTAAAAAATGGTATTTGATTATTCATGTGATACCTCCTAGCAAAATATTATATGCAAAAAAAATAATTAGTGTTATAATAATAACGGTGTTTTATGAGACAAAGAAATGTAAAAAAAAAGAAAGAAATAATTGCAAATTCTAAATATATTATTTTAAAGCCAGAACTATATAAGGGAAAATGGTTTGATGTTTTTGAAAATAATAATCCTATATATATTGAAATAGGTATGGGAAAAGGTGATTTTATAAAAGAGAATGCCAGAAGATACCCTAATATCAATTTTATAGGAATTGAAAAATTTGATAGTATTATGGCACTTGCAATAAAAAAGATTGAACAAGAGGATTTTCCTAATTTAAAATTAATTCGAATGGATGCATCAGATATTACCAATGTTTTTGATAAAGAGATTTCTAAATTGTTTTTAAATTTTTCTGATCCTTGGCCTAAACCTCGTCATGAAAAAAGAAGACTTACAAGTGGCGAATTTCTTGCAAAGTACGAAAAGATTTTTGTTAATTCTAATATTATCGAAATGAAAACAGATAATCGTTCTTTATTTGAATATAGTATTGTGTCTTTTAATAAAAATAATTATAAAATAGAAGAAATTAGTCTTGATTTACATCATGATAATAAAGAAGATAATATTATGAGTGAATACGAAAAGAAATTTAGTGAACAAAATAATCTAATATATTACATGAAAGTTGTAAAATAAATTAAAAATATTGAAAAAATACTTTATAAAATGATAAAGTATGATATAATTAAAGAAGAGTAGGTGAGTTGTTTGAAAAAGTTATTAATAGTTTTGCTGATATCTAGTATTTTAACAATTGGATGTAGTATGCAAAAGATATCAAGCAATAGTGTTAGTGACATGTTAGAAAGTATTTTGTATGTTGATAATAAACTAGTTAATACTTTTATGGATGGTTATGAATTATATTTACCACATGGAATAAATGTAGTAGACAAAAAAGATTATAATTTAACAATAAAAGATTCCAAAAACTTATATTATTTATATGTTGATACTATTGCATATTATTATAATCAAGAAAATACTTTTAAAGAAAAAAATGATCACTTCTATTCGAAAAAATTTGTTTATCAAGATAAGGATGGTTTTGTAGATATTGTTGAAAACAATGATTATTATTTTGTTGTTTTGATGTATAATTATGCTAAAATAGAAACGTATGTTTTAAAAGAAAATTTTGATATTTCATTTATTAATATGTGTTCTATTTTAAGTAGTGTTAAGTATAATGATAAAGTTATAAAAGAAAATATTGGTACAGATGGGGTAAATTTTAAAGAAGAAAAGTTTAATATTTTTGATTCAAAAGCAGAAAATGATAATTTCTTAAAATATGAGGAAGAATATGGAACATATAAAGAAAAAATAATTGTTCCTAATAGAGATAACGATATTATTGATGTTGATGAAGTAGTAGAATAGGAAGGTGAAATATGAAATTATTAGATAAATTAAAAAATGTCTTTTTTGAAGAAGTTGAAGAAGATGATGAAGAAGAATTACCACAATCTTTTGCTAAAAAAGTAGAAATTCCTAAGAAAAATTTTGAACCATTAAAAACACCAAAAAAAGATGTTGAATTGCCTAAAAAGGAACCAGAGTTTTTTGAAGAAGAACAAGAGGAAGTTAAAGAAGATACCACAATGGTAACAGAAGAAGTAAAAGAAGAAAAAGAATTCCCTATGATGTTTGATGAATCAGATTTTCTAGAAGATAGCGTTGAAGAAAAAATTGTTGAGGAACCTAAAGAAGTTGTTTATAGAAGAGAAGATAGAATAAATAATGATGCTAGGGAGTTATATCAAGGTAAAAAAGAAGTTTCATATATTGAATCAGTAAATAACAAAACTAGTTATTCTTATACGAAAAGTTATTATGAGGAGAAAGATGCAAAGGGGTTTCATCCTTCACCAATAATATCACCAATTTATGGTATATTAGATAAAAATTATCGTAAAGAAGAAGTAGTAACTAAAAGAGAAACAAGAGTAGTAAGTAGTTATAATAAACCTGATTTAGATAGTATTCGTAATAAGGCTTTTGGTAGTGAAGAAGTAAAGAAAGAAAAGCCAAAAGAAGTTAAACGTAAAGAAGAGACTAATGATACCAAAATATATGATGTTAATAATAATAAACCACAAGTAAATCGTGTAACACTTGCCGACGCTGATGAATATTATAATGATTTAGGATTAGCATATAATGTTGATTATAGTGATGCATCAAGAAATACTTCAAGAACAGCAAAGTATAATCCAAAAGATAAAAAAAAGAATAACGTTGATGATAATTTATTTGATTTAATTGATTCAATGTATAATAAGGAGGATTAAGATGGGAAATGAATTTTTACAAATAGTTTTATATATATTGGGTGCAATATTACTTGTTGCATTAATAATTTTAGTTGTTAAATTGATATATTCCATAAATCATGTTAATAATATTCTTGAAAGTGTCGAAATGAAAATGAAAACGGTTGATAAGGCTTTTGCATCTATTGATCGAGTTGTAGATTCATTTTCAATGTTAAGTGATAAAATTGTGGATAAGGTTTCATCAATAGTTGGTAAATTATTTAGTCATAAAAGAAAACCCAAAAACATAAGTAATAGAAATGAGGAGGAATAATTATGAAAAAAACAGGATGGGGAAAATTTGTTTTAGGAGCAGGAATTGGAGCTGGACTTGGAATTTTGTTTGCACCAAAAAAAGGTAGTGAAACAAGACGTGAATTAAAAGAGAAAGCTGATGAATTAATTGCTAAAGCAAAAGACGTTAAAATGGAAGACGTTAAGGAAAAGATTGAAGAAAAAATTGATGAATTAAAAGCAGAAATTAAGGACTTAGATAGAGAAAAAGTTCTTAAAATTGCAAAACAAAAAGGCGAATTAATTAAAGAAAAAGCAACAGAACTTGTTCAAATTGCTAAAGATAAAGGAACTCCAGTGTTACGTGATGCTGCTATGGATGTAAGAGAAAAAGCAATTAAAGTTTTAGAAGAAACGATTGCACGTCTTGAAAAAAGTAGTAAATAATATAAGCATCTTCGGATGCTTTTTTTGGTGAATTATGAAAGATTTTAAATTTAAAAAGGCTTATGGTCAGAATTTTATTAATGATAATCATATAATAGAAAATATTGTTAAAGAAACGCAAATTGAACCTAATAGCCTAGTAATTGAGATTGGTCCAGGAGCAGGAGTATTAACAAGAGAACTGGCAAAATATTCTAAATATGTATTAGCCTATGAAATAGATTCTAGGTTAGAAGATATTTTAGATGAGAATTTAGCTGAATGTCAAAATGTTCAAATTATTTTTGATGACTTTTTAAAAAGAGATATTTATTCTGATATTAAAGAATATCAATACAATAACTTATATGTTGTTGCTAATATCCCATATTACATTACTACGCCAATTATTAATAAATTAATTGATTCTCAACTACCATTTAAAAAAATCACTTTAATGGTACAAAAAGAAGTTGGTGAGCGTTTTACTGCTAAAGTAAAAACAAGAGATTATGGCTCTATTTCAGTTTTTCTTAATTATTATTTTGATATTCGAAAATTATTTTTAGTAAGTCGTAATTCTTTTACACCTAAACCAAATGTTGATAGTGTTGTTATTGCACTTTGTGCTAAAGAAAAGAAATTACCTGTTGATAATGAAAAATTATTTTTTAAATTAATTAAGGATGCATTTCGCTTTAAAAGAAAGAATTTACGTAATAATTTAAAAAGTTATAATTTAATAAAAGTAGAGACTGTATTAAAAAAATATCAGATGGATTTAACTTATCGAGCAGAAGAGTTGCCATTAGAAATATTTGTTGATATCGCAAATGCGCTAAATGAAATAGAATAATTATTGAAAAGAGGCTTTATAATATGGAAAAATTATTAGATAAATTAAATGATTTATGGGTTGATGCTGGATTAAAGTTAATATATGTTATTATAATATGGTTTGTTGGTGTAAAACTTATCAAATTATTAATTAAGTTAATTAAAAAAGGTAGGTTATTTAATAGATTAGATAAGAGTATATCAAGTTTTTTAATTAGTTTTATTAGTGCAACCTTGTATATTATTTTGATAATAACTATTGCTACTGTTATTGGAATACCATCAACATCTATTATTACTCTATTAGGTAGTGCAGGAGTTGCAATTGGTCTTGCTATGCAAGGAGGTCTATCCAATATTGCAGGTGGTCTTGTAATTTTAATTTATAAACCATTTAAAGTTGGTGATTTTATTGATACTCATGCAGATAGTGGAAATGTAAAAAATATTTCTTTATTTTATACAACATTAGTTACAATCGATAATAAGATTATTTCGATTCCTAATGGTAATCTTGCAAATTCTTCAACAGTTAATTATTCTAAAGAAAAGGAAAGAAGATTGGATATTAATATTGATGTTTCTTATGATAATGATATTGAAAAAGTGAAGAAAGTATTAAATAGAATAATTAATAAGGATGAAAGAATTAGTAAGGATAAAGATGTTTTTGTAAGACTTACAGATTATAAAGAAAGTAGTATGGTTTATACTATTAGAGTATGGGTGAACAATAGTGATTTTTGGAATGTTAAATTTGATTTATTAGAGGAAATAAAAAAAGAATTTGATAAAGAAGATATTTCTATACCATATAATCAATTAGATGTTCATTTGGATAATTTAGAAAAGATTGTTAAGTAATTCAATCTTTTTTTTGTTTATTATTGAAAAATATAGAAAAATATTATATACTTAATGTATAATAATAAAATAAAAAGGAGGTTAGTTATGTATACAGAAGATAATGATAATCAAGATAGTAAGCCAGAAGATATTAAAAAAACCCCTTTTTATAATTATGATAATAATTATTCAGAATATGTAGATAGGGCTTTATATGATGAAGTTCCCAATGAAGATGATTTTTATCAAGAGATGAAAGTTAATGTAAAAACTGAAGGAAACGATGATAAGAAGTTGAAAAAGATTTTTTGGATTGTTATAGTTTCGGCGGTTTTAGGGATTGTTGGATTAATTTTTGCAATAGTTTTTTTTACCAAAAGCAGTAATGAACCTGAAGTTGAAATAAAGTTGTTAGAAGAAAGAGTAATTTTAACGATTGGTGAAGAAAGAAGTATATCTTATGAAGTTGTTAATGCTAAAGAAGATATCAAAGCATCCTTCAGTAGTAAAAATCCTAATGTTGTTAGTGTTGACAATAACGGTAAAATTAAAGGACTTGCAGAAGGCGATAGTATAATTACAATTTCTTATAAATCTGGAAGAAAAACTAAAGAAAAAAAACTTGACGTTATTGTTGTAAAAAAATAAAATGGTGGTGTAAAATGAATACGAATTATAATATGAATGGTTTTGATAATATGAATAATTCAAATAATATGAACAATTCTAACAATCAAAATAAAAAGAATAATGATATTTTAGCAAAAGTAAAAAGTCTTCTTCCATTTGGTAAGAAAAATTCCAAAAATAATAATTCAACTAATAATAATGGAGC
Organism: uncultured Erysipelotrichaceae bacterium; assembly: GCA_902801795.1. Lineage (GTDB taxonomy): Bacteria > Bacillota_I > Bacilli_A > RF39 > UBA660 > RUG12783. The sequence goes on along the minus strand of CADCJQ010000016.1, from coordinate 8,541 downwards.
ACCAAATATGAATTATAATTATATGGAAAGTCCTTACGGAAATAATAATTATTATAGTAATCAAAATAGTTATGGTAATTCAAATAATGGTTATGGCAACAATAATTATGGTAGTTCAAATAATAGTTATGGCAATAATTATGGTAATTCTAATAATATTTATGGCAATAATTATGGTAGTTCAAATAATAGTTATGGCAATAATTATGGTAGTTCAAATAATAGTTATGGCAATAATTATGGTAGTTTAAATAATAGTTATGGCAATAATTATGGTAGTTCAAATAATAGTTATAGCAATAATTATGGTAGTTCAAATAATAGTTATAGCAACAATAATTATGGTAGTTCAAATAATAGTTATAGCAACAATAATTATGGTAGTTCAAGTTATGGTTTTGGAAATGATAACTATGGTGGAAATTCATATAATAATTTTGGACAATTTAATCCGGGGTTAAGTCAAGGTAATAATAGTAATATAAATAGTGTTAATAAAATAAAAATGATTATTGTTATCGTATTAGCGGTAATATTGATTGTTTTATTGTATTTCTTGTTTAGTGGTAATATTTTAAGTGTTGCTGATATTAAACTTAACACAGAATCTTTGTCATTAAAAATAGGAGAAAAAAAATATGTTATGTATGATACTGTAAATTCTGAGGTAAAAATACCGGTTATGTTTTCTACGGATGATGCTTCAATTGCTTCAGTTGATAGTAGTGGAAATGTTGTTGGTATTGGTAGTGGAGAAGTGTATATTACATTATCGTATAAAAGTGGTATTCTAGAAAAGGAAAAAAAATGTCTTGTAACGGTTGTTTAGTTAAAAAGTGTTTGAATAAATATTTTAATTCCTAAAAGAATTATAATAGTTCCACTAATTAAATTGGAATATTTTCCAATTTTTTTATTAAAATAATTACCTAAATAATATCCTATAATGCACATGAAAAATGTAATTATACCAATTAGTATTGATGATGAAAGAATATTTATTTTTAAAAAAGAAAAAGAAATACCAATAACTAAGGCATCGATACTAGTGGCAATTGATAATAGAAATAGTTCACTATATTTTAATGAAGTTGTAATGATATTATCATTTTTTTCAGTTAACATTAAAATACCGATGGTAACTAAAAGAATTATAGAGATATAAGGATTATAGTAAATAATTTTTTCACTAAAGATATTTCCAAGGTAATAACCTATAATTGGCATAATAAATTGAAAAAGACCAAAAAATAAAGAGATTATAATACCATCTTTTTTTTTGTTTTTTGATAATCCTTTACAAATGCTGATTGTAAAGGCATCAAGTGCTAGTGATATTCCTGTTAAAAGAAGTTCTAATATATTCATAATTATCCTCTTTTAATTTTATTTAAAAATATTGGATTTATGCATACATTAATTTACTTCTTATAGTATCCATGATATAATAATTAAAGTTAAAACATAAAAGAGAGGTAACATTATAAATGAAAAATATAGGTATAATAGGTAGTGGAAGTTTTGGTTGTGCTTTAGCATATACGTTTAGTAAAAAGAATAATATAAAAATATGGTCATATACAAAAGAAGAAATGGATTCAATAAATAATAATCATTGTTGTTTATTGCAACCTTCGATTGTTTTAAGCGATACAATAAAATGTTTTCAAGATTATGAAGAAGTAATAACAGATAGTGATATTGTTGTTATAGTTTCACCTTCAAATTTTTTTCGTAAAACATGTCAGGATATAAAAAAATATATTACTAATCAAGAGATAGTGATTGCATCTAAGGGAATGGAAAAAGATCGTCTTTTATCAATGATTGTTGAAGAAGAATTGGGGTTAAGTCCTTCCGTAATTAGTGGTCCTTCATTTGCTTTTGAACTTGCTTCTTCTGAACCAGTGTTTGTTGATTATGCTGGTAATAAAGAAATAATGAATGATTTACAATGTGATAATTTCAGGTTATTTTATCAAGAAGATATAATAGGTGTTCAAATTGGTGCTGCTTTGAAAAATGTTATTGGATTGGCTGTTGGTGTTGCAGAAGGTGTTGGATTAAAAAATAGTGCGATTTCATATCTTATTTCCAAAGGGTTAGAAGAAATAAAAATTATTGGAGTATCTTTAGGTGCTTCTGAGAATACTTTTTATGGTTTATCGGGATTAGGTGATTTATTAACGACTTCTTATGGTGATAATAGTAGAAATAAAAGAGCTGGAGTTCTTTTAGGAATGGGTTATTCTAAAGAAGAAATCTTTAAAGAAATTGGTATGGTAATGGAAGGATTTGAATCATTAATTAATGCTAAATCAATTATTTCTAAATACCAATTAAGTTGTCCAATGATAAATAATTTATATGAGATTGTTTATCATGGAAGAGATGTACGTGATATTATTAAGTTTTAAAGTAAAAATAAACAAGCAAGAGTTTTGCTTGTTTTAAAATAATTCAAGTTGTTCTTTTTCTTGACCACAACTTTGAAGAATTAAGTTTTTTATTGTTTGATATGATTTTATAAATGAATTAGGTATTTCAATTAATGTAATACCTTTTTCTTTACATATAAGAGCCTTTTTTGTATCACATTTTTCTCTTTCTATATTATAAATATGTTCTCCACCATTTATTTCAATAGCAATTTGGGGAATTAATTTTGTATCATTAATTGTATATAAAACGATATCAAATTCCATTTTTGAATGAGATAATAGGGGATCATCATGAAATAATGTTGCTAAACTTACATTTCTTTTTGCTTGAAAAATATTGTTAATACTACAAAAATGTGATATCGTTTGAAAGAATATTTCTTCGTTTTTGCTACCATTAGATTTTCCTATTTGAATAGTATATGATTCATTAGGTAATATTTCTGTATTTCCATTATAAAATACATATTTAACTAAGTTATATAAATCATCTTTTTTATCAGTAGATAATTTTTTTAATGCTTCAACATCTGAAACAACAATAAGATTTTTTTTAGCTCGGGTAACTGCAACATTGGTTATTTCAGAATTGTTTTTAAGCCATTCAAATGTTTTTTTACTTGTCTTTGGTGAAATTGATGATGAAATAATAATTGTATCTTTTTCAGAACCTTGAACTTGATGAATTGTTCCACAGGAGATGTCATTAATATTATTTTGTTTTAGTAGTTGATTAATTAAGTTTTCTTGATTTTTAAAAGGTGTAATAATTGCGGTATCTGATAAATTATTTCTTTTAACATAGTCAACTATGGCTTTGGCTTCCTCATAATTCTCATTTCTTAAATGAGAGTTAATATTGGATACATTAATTAATGATAGATTTCCTTCATCCTTTAAGAAATTTAGTTTTAGTTTATTATTATAAAATCTTTTATTAGAAAAGTTAATTATTTTTTTGCCACAACGATAGTGATAAGTAAGCATAATATCTTTGGATATTTTATCATGAGTTCGCATAATGTCTAAAATAGAATGTTTGGAGTAATCATAGTCATTTGATATTTTAAATTCTTTTTTTAAAATATCATTTATGGTATCTTCTAAGACAACAATTGGTTTTAATTGATTAGTATCGCCAACAAGTAATAATTGTTTCGCTCTTGCAATTGGTAAAAGAGCGGTTGCCGGATTACATTGTCCCGCTTCATCCATAATAACTAAATCAAAAGTATGGTGAGCAGTTCCGATTCGTGATGCTGAAATATTCGTAGTGAAAATAATAGGAAAAACACCTTCTAAAAGTTTAATATTATCATCATTCATACACCATTTATTAAATTCTGTAATACATTCTTCTTCATCATTAATTTTACATATTTCAATTAAAGGATAATACTTAGGCATTTTTAATTTTTTAATATATTTAATTGATTCAAAAAACATATACTGTTTAAATAAATAATTTTCTGATACAGAAGTAACAAGGTTAATAACATCTTCATTGGTAATATCTGGCATTCCTTGATATTCTTTAATTAGTTTCTGTAGTTCTTTTAAAACATTTTGATATAATCGATTATTATCATTATTAATTGATTCAAAGAGTTTTTTACCGCTTTTTATGTTTAACATTAATTCTTTCTTTTTTTCATATATTTCAAGATATTTAACTAAGTCTTTATTACCTTCTTTTAGTTTTTCTTTAATAACATTTATTTTATTATCATTTGGTTCATAAATAGTTTGATATTGATATAACTTAAGAATTCTTTTCGTTGCTTTTAATACTTCTTCACGGTTGCCTAATCTTAAATAAGGAAAGGGAATATCACCATCTTGTTTATAAGAAAAAGTAAGTTTTTCCATGATACTATTTATTGGTTTGTTGTTAGATGAACAGATAAGCATTGTTCGATTATTAAAGAATGCACTTAAAATAACATTTAAAATAGTTTGGGTTTTACCAGTTCCAGGAGGTCCTTGAACATAAGTAATGGGGTATTTCATCGTATTATAGATAACTCGCATTTGATCAATATTAACTTTGTTATCATATATGACAATTGAAGGTTCACGTTTTTTTCCACCAAAACGATTAGAGTTACCAAAGAAAGCTTTTAAAGGGTATTCAACTGTATTATTATCAATTTTTTCTTGAATTATATTATATGTTGGATATAAATTATAATTAATAATTCTTTGTAAAATCATAAATTCTGGCATTTCATTTATTACTTCATTATCATTTAAATTACTTCTTAATAATTCTTTATATTCAGTTAGATATTCATTTAAATGATAAGTTATATTATTTACAAATTCATCTTTATCAATATCTAGATAACTACTTAAAGTATGTTTTTTATTTTGAATTAAAAAAGTTTGATTAATTCTAGGAATCGAGTTAATTGATAATTTTCTTGTTTCTGGATTAAAAAATGTATCATAATATAAAACAACATATCTTTTATCACCTTCATCAATAGATAGAAAAGAAAGGGCAAATTCGGAAATTACATTATTATTTTTTTTAATATCATATTTTTTTTCATAATTAATAATTTGTTTTATTTGCTTGTCATTTAAAGTAATTTGTTTATGTTTTAATAAAATATCTTGATCAACACCATCAATTAAAAAAGTTGTTTCTTGGTAGGGGTCATTATCTAATTCACTACATTTAATATAGTATTTTAAAATATTATTATTAAAAGTTTCGTATTTTAACCACTTAGCATCTTCTTTTTGTGTTTCTAATTTTTTTATTAATTCTAGTGGTGGCGTATAGGTAGTAAAAGATAATATTTTAGCGGATAATATTTTTTCAAATTTAATGGTTGCATTAATGGTATTTAATGATTTTTGGTCATTAAAAATGGAAACATTTAATAATTTATTTTTTAAATCAATATCATTTATTGCAATCCAATAGTAAGTTATTTCTTTTAATTTGTTTTCATATGATATATCTAGCCATTTTCCATTTTTAATACTCTCGGATATTATTAATTCTATATTTTTCATACTACCTTCTTATAAATACTATACCATATATTGAAGATTAATTAAATAATTTAAGATAAAAAATATAATAAAACATTATTTAATCAAATAGATTAAAAAATAATTCTTGCTGATTAAAGTAAATAATGTTATTATAGTTAGCCAAGGGGGAATATTAGTTATTAATCAGATTGATTAAAAATAAATAATGAGAAAGGGATATATATGAAAATTAAAGATGCATTTCATGAAATATTTGCTGGTTATAATTTAACTAATGCTAAAGTTGATGATAGATATGTCAAAGATATTTATACTATGCAAAAAGATAGTATTGAATATACAAATATTATTGAAAATAAGTTAATTAAAAAGAGATTTAGTGATGATATTAAAAAGAAATATTATATGTCTGATCGAGATATTGTTATATATGTTAAAAAGCCATATAAAGTAGGAACATATAGATTTAATAATAATTTAGAAGTTGTTATTCCTAATAATTTTATTATTTTAAGAGGAATAAAGATGGATTTATATAGTTTTATTTTTGTTACGAACTATTTAGAGAAGATTGGTATTGAAAAATATGTAAAAGAAAAGAATATTGAAGGAAATTTAACCATTAGTGATATTTGTGATATGGAATTACCTGATATACCTAAAGAACAACAAATGAAAATATCTAATTTGATTAATAGCATTAATGAAAGAAGTTCAATTTATAGTACTATTTTAGAAAATGATAATCAAATAATACGTTATGCTATCAGGGAAGTTATTGGTGATAAAAATGATTAATAGTTTGATAAAAAAAATTAGTATAGAACTACGTACTATTCATAAATTTATTACATATGATTTAATCACTCAAGGATTATATGAAATATTATACTTAAAATATTTATGTGATAAAAGAATATTAACTTATAATGAAATTATTGAAATGGATAATTTAAGTAAATTACAATTAGATGATGAAAAAGTAACTTTTTCTTTAGAAATTAGTTATCAAAAATATTTACATGAAATTGAATATGAAAAAATAGAAGATATGATTAAAGAATACGTCAATACGCAAAAATCTATATACGATAATTTATCCTTTAATGATAAAAAACATTTAGCCATTATTGATATTGTTAATGAAAGTAATTATGATTTAGAAGGAAGAACTACGTATATTGTTAAAAATAGTTATAATAATAGTTTTTATCAATTATTTAAATTATTTGATAAAATATTAAATTTAAATAATGACTATCAGAAAATGGAAGAAATTACTTTTAATAATTATGATGAATTACATTATTATTGTTGGCGAAGTAGATTTTCTTCAATATCACTTAATGAAGAGTTTTTTAAAGAAATAAATAATTATGTTAATAAAGGATTAAAAGTTATCTTATATTCAAGTTATAATCATATTAATAATTATAAAAATGGAAGAAGTACTTTAAGTATTTTAAAAGATGTAATATTATTACCCAATAATAAAACTCTGTTGATATATGATAAAAAAAATAATGATGAAATAAGTATCATTAATTATCTTGATGAAAAGGATGTAGAGAAATTAAAAAGAATTGTTGTTGCTAATCGTAAAATTAAAAATGTTTTAATAAAAGTAAAAAGAAATGACATTATGTTAAATAATTATCGACTAGGTTTTAGATTATATCAATTAGAATTTGAAAATAAGAATAAGACAATTAATGAAATTGTTGATTCCAATACAAGATTAATTGCAAGATTAGAAAGAATAAATGAGGTCGTTGAAACGGAAATAAATTATTTAATTAATAAATAGGAGGAAATGATGAATAAAAATAAATTATTTAATGATATTATTGGTTATGATAATGTCAAAAATACGTTAAAAATAGTTATTGATATGCTAAATAATAAAGAAAAATATCAAAAATTAGGGTGTAATATGTCTCATGGATTATTATTATATGGTCCACCAGGTACTGGAAAAACTAGTTTTGCAAATGAAATTTTAAATAATGTTAATAGGAAAGTCTTTACTATTAGAAAGAATAAAGCGGATGGAGATTTTATTAATTACATGAATAATATTTTTACAAAAGCGAAAGAAGAAGTGCCATCAATTATTCTTTTAGATGACTTAGATAAGTTTTCGGAAGCAGATAATAAATCAAATAATGAAGAATTTGTTACACTTCAGTCTTTGATTGATGAAGTAAAAAATGAAGATGTTTTTATAATAGCAACGGCAAATGATATATATGTTCTTCCAGAATCATTAACAAGAGCCGGAAGATTTGATACGCAAATTGAAATAGATAATCCTAAAGATGAAGACGCTATTAAAATCTTTAGTCATTATTTAAAAAATAAAAAAGTTGATAGAAGTATTAACGTAAAAAATCTTTCATATATATTAAGTAATTCATCGTGTGCAGAACTGGAAAAAGTATGTAATCAAGCAGGAATTTATGCAGCATATAAAAATAAGAAAAAAATAAGTATGGATGAATTATTACGAGCAGCTTTAGAATTAAAGTATAATGCAAATATTGAAAATATTAATTTGGAAGATAATTATGCCTTAAATACCGCTTATCATGAAGCTGGACATGCATTAATTGGTGAAATATTAGAACCAGGTTCTATTTCTTTTATTACAATTACTAAAAATAATAGTAATACAAAAGGAATTACCATATTTCAACATAATGATGATTATTTTTCAGATATTAAATTTATGAAAAATAGAGTTAAATCCCTTCTTGGTGGAAAAGCTGCTACAGAAATTATTTTTAATACTTGTGATGTTGGTACTAATTCGGACTTACATAGAGCTTATGATATTGTTGCTAGATTTGTAGATAATTATTGTATGTTAGATTTTAATTCTTGGATTAATGATATTCGTGAAGTATCTGAAAGAGTTAAAACTTCTAAAACTGATAATGTTAATAAATTAATACAAACATATTATACTGAAGTAAAAGAGTTATTAATAGAAAATAAACATAAATTAAATGTATTGGCTTATGAATTAAAAAAGAGAAAAATACTATTTAAAGATGAAATTGAAGATATTTGTAATAATATATCTAAATAT
>CADCJQ010000015.1:2203-30540 GCA_902801795.1 uncultured Erysipelotrichaceae bacterium | reverse complement strand
GCGGCAGTTGGATTATAAAACAAAATGGAAGAATAAAGTATTAATCAAAGTAAATACTTACTATCCGAGTAGTAAACTATGTAATCATTGTGGAACGAGGAATGAAGTAAATGACTTATCTATTAGAAGTTTTGAGTGTAAAAAATGTAAATGTATGAATGATAGAGATATTAATGCTAGTCTTAATATTTTAGAAGAAGGTATAAAAATTGCATTTAATAAAGGACTGATAATTGTATAAATAAATAATAGGATAAAAAAAACAAGAAATTTGTTAAGGGTGGCGACCATCCGGTTTGTCTATGAGTACTTTAGTACGAGTAGAAATAACTTTTTGTGAGAAAAGTTTAGTGAATTACAAAGTAATTTGCTTTTGTTCTTTATTTTTTGCCTTATTTATCGTATAATAAAACTAAAGGTAGGTATTATGGATGAAGATATTGATGAATTAAAAGAAGAAATTACATATTTAAAAAAGAGAATTGATATACTAGAAAAGAATGAAAGAAAAAGAAAAGCCTTTAAATCACTTAGAATGATTTTAAAAATATTATTTTATGGATTAATTATTTTTGGTATTTGGAAGGCTTATGATTATTTAACAAATGAAGTACCTCAGATGGTTAGTGAAGAAGTAGAAAGTGCCAAAGATAATGTTGTTGAAAAAGCGAAAAGTTTATGGCCATTTAACAATTAAAAAGGACTATATGCTCATGCATATAATCTTTATTTTTTCTTAACATCTATTACTACGTACTCTGATTTTGTACCAGTTTTAAAATCAATAGCCCAATCAGATATTCCGGAATTTACAATAAAATTAGTTGTACCACGTTGATGTAATCCATAAAATTCATCGTTAGAACCTGTTAATAACCCAAAATAACCTAAAGGAAATAATTGACCACCATGGCTATGACCGGATAATACTAAATCAACGTTATTCATTTCATTTTCAAAATCATTAGGCTGATGATTAAGGTCAATGATATATTTATTAGAATCAATATCTTTAATTAATTCTTGAATACTTTTTCTTGCTTTGTCACTTTTATCTTTTCTTCCTATTAGTATAATATTATCATTTATATTAATAATATCGTCTTCTAAAATATGAATATTATATTTATTGAGTTCTTTACGTAAATCTTGATCTTTAAAATTGCGATAATCAAAATAACCTTTATCATGATTTCCATAAATAAAATAAATACCATATTTAGGTTTTAATAAACTAAGGGCTTCACAACTTTTTTTCATATCATTAAAATTAGTATCATCATCAACAAAATCTCCTGTAATAACCACAATATCACTCTTTATATGACTGATATTTTCCATGTGTTTATAAAAGCCATTACCATCAAAGGCTGTTCCTACATGAGAATCACTTATTTGAATTATTCTAAAGTTATCTTGACCTAATTCTTTTTCTGTATATATTTGATATTTGGTTTCAAAAACATGGTAATCAAGATAAGCTCCAAGACCAAGATAAATAGTTGTTACAATAATTGCAATATAACCTAAAATATTATAAGATAACTCTTTTTTTACTATTTTCTTATATAATAAATAAAATAGATGAATTATTCCTAAGATAATTAAATAGTGTAAAATAATAACTAAGGCATTGACATAGTTAAAAAACAAGAAAATAATAATAACCGGAATTATTGAAATAAACCATGATAATACTTTATTGTTAATATTTTTGATAAAACTAAATTTATGAATTCTTGTAATAAATAATATTATTGTTAAAACTAAAGTACTTGTAATCATTATCATAAACATATTAAACATATCACACTCCTCATTTAGTATATCATATTTTTGTACAAAAAAAGAATAATTATCTTATTCCTCATTTTCTTGCATATCTTTTCTATATTTTTTTGCTTCTCTTGCTGTTACTTTAATTTTTGTACCATCACTTAAAGTTACATTTTGTAAATTAAGTTTTTGTGTATGTTTTGTAGCATTAAGAGCATGACTTCTTCTATTTCCAAATAATGGTTTTTTGCTAGTAGCCTTTATTGCCATAAAAAATCCCTCCTTTAAATACGTCAGTTCAGTTATTAACTTTATCACATATTTTAAATTAAGTCAAATAAAATACGTTTTTTTATGGTAAAAAAAGATATTTTATTATATAATTAGGTAAGAGTAGGTGGTTTTATGCAAAGATATTTTAGTAATATAAAAGAAGGTAATGAATATTTATTAAGTAATGATGATGCATATCATATAAAGAAAGTTATGCGTATGAAGATATATGATAAAATAGAAATTGTTGATAATAAAAAAGTTTATTTATGTGAAATTATATCTTTTGAACCTGTAAAAGCAAAAGTAATAAAAGAAATAAATGAGATTCATGATAATAAACATCAAATAATCATTGTTCAAAGTTTAGTTAATGAAAATAAAATGGATTTAATATTACAAAAAGGAACGGAATTAGGGATGACATCATTTTATGGATATAAAGCCATTAATAGTGTGGTTAAAGAAAATGATAAAAGTGATAAAAAAATAATTCGTTGGCAGAAAATTGTTAAAGAAGCGAGTGAACAATCAAAAAGAAATGATATTCCTAATATTGATGGAATTATTGATATTAAAGGATTGTGTGAAGTAAAGGCAGATTTAAAAATAATTTTAAGTGTCAAGGAAAAGTCAAATACATTAAAAAAGGTTTTACAAAAGAATAGTATGTGTGATACAATGATTATAGTAATAGGTCCTGAAGGTGGATTTGAAGATAGTGAAGAGAATAAATTAATTGAAAATGGTTTTATTCCAACAACTTTAGGAAACCGAGTATTAAGGACAGAAACAGCAAGTATTGCTTGTTTATCAATGATTAATTATGAATGGATGGTGTAAATATGGGAATGTTTAGTCAAAATGAAATTATTTTAATGATTGGAGTAGTTAGTACATTATTAGTTATTATAACAATATTAACGGTATTAGATGTTAAAGATTATTTGAAAAATAAAGATAATGAAGAAGAAGAATATGAGTTTGGTGAAGAATTACAAACGAATATTGTTGAAGAACAAGAAGAAGTGAATGAAAAATTAGATACTGTTGAAGTATTAGAAGTAAAAGATAATGATGAAATCTTAATTGCAGATGTTTATGATGAACCAACAGTTTCAATTGAACCAGTTAAAAAAGAAATAGTTGAACCAATGATTGAAGAGTTTGAAGAACCTTTAATGATTGAAGAAGTAGAAGAAAGTACTCCTAATACCTTAGTAATGGAAGAAGAATATCAACCTGAACATGCTAGTGTTGACATGAAAGAAGAACTTACTAAAGTATTAGATACTATTCCAAATGAAGATAATCTTGTAACATCATTTGAAGAAGAACAAGAAAGAACAGCTATTATTAGTTTAGATGAATTAATGAATAAAAGTAATGAATTATATAATCAAAATGAAGTAGTACAATATGATGATGGTAATGAACCTATTTCTATTGATGAAGTAATTAGTATGTTTAATAAAGAAGAAAAATCTGTTCCTGAAGTTATGCAAGATATTGTTGAAGATAATGTTTCTGAAAAGAAAGAAGCATATACTCATAAAGAGACAACACCATTTATTTCAAGTGTTTATGGTATTGAACCAACTAATAATAGTTTAGAGTTTGAAAATACGGCAACATATGAAAAATTAAGTCGTGTTAAGAAAAATGAATTTATGACTAAACTTCGTGAAAAGTATGAAGATAAATAAAGGTTCGTTATGAATCTTTTTTTATAAAAAAAAATTTTTGGACCATAATATTAAAAGAATAATTTAAGTAATATAGACCTTTAATATATGTTACTAATTTCTTTATCAGATAATTTTTTTCACTTGTAACAAAAGAATAGTATTTATTATATTTATCTTTTTTAATTTTATCTAATATAAGAGATAATTCAAATTATTTAGGTATTTCTTTGTTATCTTCGTCAAGGTTGATGTTGTTAATATTTTTTGCGCAACCATATGAAGTTTATTGAGTGTGTTTTCAAAAATTTTTAATTAAATTGTCAGCTTTTTATTGTAAGTACTCGTTCGCTCTTTTTATGTGTGATATACAATTTAGCAGTTGACATGTAATTATATGAATGATATACTTTATATATAAAAAATAGAAGTGTTGAATAAAAGAATAGATGTTCTATTATATAGTAAAGAAGAGGTGGTATTATAATTTATAAAATGTCGAAATTTGTTTTGTTTTGGATGAAAAAGGAGGAATAAGAAAGAGTGAAAAATAAAACATTAATTATAACAGTTTGTTCAATTTTAGGTGTTGCACTAATTGCAATTATGCTTATAATTCTTCTAGGTAATAAGACATATCAAGTATATTTTGATAGTGATGGAGGAAGTTTTGTTCCAAGCCAAGAAGTTAAAAAAGGAGAGAATATTCAGAAACCAGTTAATCCTACAAGAGATGGATATGATTTTGGCTATTGGAGTTTAGATAATAAAGAATATGACTTTACAAGTAAAGTAGAAGGTGATTTAATTTTAAAAGCTATATGGTCACAGATTACAGTAGTAGAACCAAAGTATCAATTAACATTTAATGTCGACGGAAAAACAAAAATTATTGAGGTAAGTGAATCAGGTGAAATTGATTTAGAAACTCTTAACTTTGAAGAAAAAGAAGGTTATGAAATAAAATGGTATGTTGATGATAAAGAATATGATTTAACAACACCAATTAGTGGTGATATAACAATTGTTGGTAAATATGAAAAAGTAGATACAACAAAGTATACAATTAAATTTAATACTGATGGAGGAAGTAAAATTGACAATCAATCAATAAAAAAAGGAGAAAAAGTAAAAGAACCACTAGAACCAACCAAGTATGGTTATATTTTTGATGGATGGTATCAAAATAATACAAAATATGATTTTAGTAAGGAAGTAACCTCTAAAATGACATTAACGGCTAAATGGAAAGAAGACCCAAACGTTAAAAGATATACGGTAAAATATGAAGTAGATGGAAAGGTAACATCAACTAAGACAGTTTTAGACGGAACTAAAGCATCCACAATTACAAGTCCTAAAAAAGATGGATATAAATTTGATGGATGGTATAATGGAAATACAAAATATGATTTCAATACTAAAGTAACAAAAGATTTAACTTTAGTTGCTAAGTTTACAGAACTTACAAAATACACAGTAACATTTGAAGTTGATGGAAAAGTAGTAGATACTAAAATCGTAGTAGAAGGAAATAAAGTAACAGCCCCATCTGATCCAAAAAAAGATGGATGGACGTTTAAAGAATGGCGATTAGATGATAAAGCATATGACTTTGGAGTTGTTAGAAGTAATATAACTTTAAAAGCATTCTTCACTCAAAATCCAATAAGTTATACTGTAACATTTGAAGCTGATGGAAAAGTAGTAGATACTAAAAATGTAGTAGAAGGAAATAAAGTAACAGCTCCACCTGATCCTAAAAAAGATGGATGGATATTTAAAGGATGGTATTTAGAAACCACTAAATATGAATTTAATAGTCCTGTTAATAGTAATATTACTTTAAAAGCAGAATGGGATGAAGCAGTTAAAAATTATAAAGTTGTTGCCACAAGAGCTGATAATTATTCTCCAGATAGTATATTAAAAGTCTTTGAAGATAATAAACAAATTAGCGTAAAAGAGATTAAATATACTGATGGTGTTCATTTATGTGATGGAACAAAGTTAGTTGTAACTACTAGTGATATTAAAACTGAAAAATCGCTTACTGTAGTATTAAATAGCGGAAAAGAAGTAAAGGCAACATTAATAATAGAGTAGTATGAAAAAAAATATATTAATAATAATCGGAATTATAATTGTTGCTATTACAGGTCTACTAATAATATTTCTAAATAGGACAACTTATTATATTAAAGTGAATAAAGTAGATGATTATTCTCCAGATCGTATATTAGAAGTTTATAATAACAAAAATGAAAAGGTAGAGGTTAAAAGAATTGAATATTTAGATGGAACACTTTTATGTAATGGGTATAATATGGCTGTTCATTTTGGAGATATTGAAAGAGAAAACGAATTTATAATTATATTAAACGATAATTCGAATGTTAAAGCAAAAATTATTAAAGAAGAGGTGAAGAATAGATGAAAAATAAAATAACGCATATTTTTGTAATGTTATTTGTAATGATGTTTGCATTTAGTGTAAAAGCAGACTGGAGTCCTTATTTATTAACAAAGGATAAAGATAATAACAGTTATTACTATGATAGAATGCCTACTGAAGTAAAAAAGGGGGATATTATTACTGTGAAAGTTTCATTCCTATCAGGTGAGCATAATGCAAAAATTAATGAGGGAAGATATTACATTGGTTGGGATGAAAAAGCCTTTGAAATAGTTGAAACTGATGGCAGGTATTATACACTAAAAAATGAAAATATTGAGGTAACTCAGGATACTTTAGACCGTAATAACAAATATTCAATATGGTTTGAAGGGAATGATACTACTTATAATAGTGATTATAATGGTAGTGGTATTCCTTTATTTGAATTTAAATTTCGTGTTTTAGATAATGTGAAAGATGGTATTTATGAAATATACCAAACTGAAGGAGAAGGAAGTTTATCGCTTGATTCCGCATACTTAACAGCATATGAAAACATATTAAGATACCAAGTTGGAAAAGATTTAGTTAAAGCAGATTATACGCCTACTAATCTTTCTTCTGGTTCATATGTTATAGGCAATCATTTATTTACAAGAGATGGTAGTGATGAATATAATGGTATTTTAACAACAGATTATATTATGTTAGCATCTAAATCCATTGAAAGTGATAAAAAAGATGATATGATTGTCTATGTAAAAAGTGCCAAAGGTGGTTGGAAAAATGCTATTACTGATAATGAGGTTATACCACCAGAAAACTTTAATATAACTTATGTCAATATGATTCCTAGCTATCAGTATAATGGATTATATTCAAATAGTATAATGAATTATACTGAAGAAGATTATTTTGTTCTTGCTGTAACTCAAATAAATGATAAAAAAGCAATAGTTTCAATAGAATCAAATGGTATGACAATACATGGTATTGGAAATGTTAATAAAAATGTAATAACATTTAATTTGGCTGATAGAAATTACAAAATAACTATTAACAATAACGAAGCAAATATTGAAACAAATGACACTAATATTAAAGAAACAAATGTTTCTAAAAAAACCAATTATGGTATAAATGATTATTATCGTGAATATTATGGCATTAGTCAATATCTTAAATCATCTGATAGCGGTATTTATGCTTTAAATGATAAAGAAATCTATTATGCTAAAGTACGTTCTAATATCTATCTAATTTGCATTAAAGAAAAAAATAATACAAAATGTGTTTCAAAAAGTAATGAATATGCAAATTTAATTAATGGAAATCCAGGAACGTTCAGCATTGGTATAAATGATAAAAGTTATAATTTAGTTCAAGAAGATGACAAAATTATACTAAGTTCAAATAATGATAATGCATATGCTGGAACATACACTAAACAATCAAACATTACAATGGAAGATATATTTAGTGTTGAAGAAAACTATATTAATTATGTTATATCTTACAGAGATAATGATGATTCTTATATTAATTCTACAATGGTTAGTTATGGTGATAAATTAGATGAGCCTAATGTTCCAACAAAAGATGGATATAAATTTGTAGAATGGCAATTAGATGGTGTTAAGTATGATTTTAGTAAACCAGTTACTAAACCAATGAAATTAGTTGCCAAGTGGGAAGTTGATATTAAAACACCAGTACTTACAGTTACTGTTAATCCAACAGATAGTATTGAACAAAGGTATTATTTGTTCATTGATGACGAAAATTATTGTGTAGGGACATGCGCGTTATTAAATGCAGACAGAGAATATAAAATTTCTGGATACAAAGTTTATGAAATTGTAAATGGTAAAGAAGAAGAGATAATGCTTGAGTCTTTAGTTGATTCTGGCCAAAATGGAGATGAATATATAGAATCTTCTACGTTTAAACCATATGAATGGGCATATGTTACTCAAGAACCTTTGATAAAAAGAACTTATGTAGTACGTGCATATATTTTAGACGATAATAATCAACCTGTTTATAGCGATTATTCTAATGAAGTAGAAATTGATACAACTTATATGGCTCCTGAATTAGGTATTTCTCAAGGACATCAGGATGGCTCTAGTTATGTTGGATATGAAAGAGATACTAAAGAGTACGTGTATGATTTTGGTATTAATTCAGCAGACTATTTATTAGCAGAATTTGGAAATGTTCCTAGTGAAAGTGATGTTTATCGTGTTTATAAAGCTAAATATTATGATATTTTTGAAAAGAATGGTAAAAGTTATAAATTCGTTACAACTTCAGAAATAGATACTGCTGCGACAGTAAAAGTTGCTATTAATCAAAAGAAAACATTTGTTGCAAGAGCATATATTTATAATAGCAACGGTGAAAAAGCATATAGTGAATTTTCAAATGAAATATTGATAGATACTACTTTAAAAAAGCCTACTTTACATTGTGTTCTAGCTAATAATGAATTAAATGGAACAAATGGATATGGTTATGATTGTAGTGTATCTAATGTCTTTGACGACTATTTTGATGAAGGTAGCAATACTCTAATTGTTGAAAATTTTGAAGTTTATGAAAAAGTAAATGGTGAATATCAATCATTTAAAATTTGTGCTTATGGTTGTGATGATCAAAATAATTGGGATTATGCTGTAGGTGAAGTTGGAGGAGTTGTTGGTGTAATTGAAGTTGAACCAGGTACAAAAAGAACTTTTGTAGCTAGAGTTTACACTGAAGATAGTCAAGGTAATACAATCTATAGTGAATATTCTGATGAATTAGAACTTGATTGGACAAGATATGATGCTCCAATTATATCTCGATCAGTTTTGGGTGCAGGTGAAGTCGGAGATGAAAATGTTCCTCAACCACTTAATTATGATTCAGAAAAAAATGCATTCGAAGTTATGATTGCTGGTGATTATTCTATTCATGTAAGAGCTATGGAGAATGCTGGTGTAGATGAAGAGGGCAATCCGGCCGCTTATATAAGTATAATAACAGATTATGAGTATTTTGATGAAAATGATGTTTCAGTTTATGACGGTGGATTTGGTGGTGAAGCTAATCTATATATTCCCATTGGAAGTAAAAAATCATTTGTTGCTAAAGCTTATACTTTAAATACCAATAATCAAAAAATATATAGTGAAGCTTCAAATAAGATTACTATTGATTTAACAAATCCGGTTTATACATTTGAAACAATTATTGATGAAAATGTGGATGACAAAGTAATATTAAGAACGTATATAAATAACTATGAAATGGGTATAGAATCAGTTATTATCAATAATAATGAGTATCCTGTTGTACCTAATTTTCCACATTATATTTATTTTGATAAAGCGATATTTGAGAATCAAAATGAAATTACTTTAAAACTTGCAGATGATTTAATGGTTACAGCAACAAGAAAAACAAATTAAAATAGTGGTTTCTTTGTTAAATAGTATTTATTAAAAATAATCTAATGAAAAATTAATGAATGAGAGTGTCAATTTTGATACTCTTTTTTTTATAAAATAATTTTTTGGGGCCATAATATTATTGGTGATAATATGCATGAAGTTGATTTATCAAAATATGATTTAAGAACGGATCTAATTATTGAAAAAAATCTTACTAATATTAATAATAACCATTATAAAAAGAATGGTATTGAAGTTGATGATATTACTCTAGAGAAAAATAATTTATTAAAGAAAAAAGAAGGTAAATATATAACAATTACTTTTAAAGATATAACGGATAGTAAGAACTATAGTAATGTTTTAAAAATATTTTGTGATGAATTAAGTAAATTAATGAATTATTTAAATATAAAAAAAGATGATTCTGGTTTAATTATTGGTCTTGGTAATCGTAAAATAGTTTCTGATGCTTTAGGGAGTAAAACAATAGATAATATTATTATAACAAGACATTTGTATCTACTTGGCGATGTTGATAAAAAATATCGTAATATTAGTATTTTAGAACCTAATGTTATAGGAGTTACAGGAATTGATAGTTTTGAAATAATTAAAAATGTCGTTAATGAAATAAAACCTACTTTTTTAATTTGTGTTGATTCATTATGTGCAGCTTCTATTGGAAGAATTAATAAAACAATACAAATTACTTCAAGTGGAATAACTCCAGGAAGTGGGATAGGTAATAATCGAGAGGAATTATCTTTTGATACATTAGGTGTTCCTGTTATTGCTATTGGTGTTCCAACAGTGGTTGATAGTACTGTAATTGTTTTTGATACTATTAATTATTTATTAAAAAAGATAAGTTATTTAAAGAATAATTTAAGTAATAAAGATAAATTAAAACCTATTAATAAACTAAATTATATAAATACTAATAAAGAATTAACCAATGAAGAAAAAAAAGAAGTATTAGGTTTAATTGGAGAACTTAGTGAAATAGATTTAAAAAATCTAATATGGGAAGTTTTAAGTCCTATTAATGCTAATATGATAGTTACAACGAAAGAGATTGATTTTATAGTTGAGAAACTTGGAAAACTATTAAGTGATGGATTAAATAAAGTGTTACATGATGTCTAATTTTTTTAAGAATAATTTTATTTAAAAAAATTTATTGAATTAAATTGTCTGTTATGATATTATTATTAAGTAAGGTAAGTGTTGATATGATGAAAAGTAAAATAAAGTTTATTATTCCTTTTATTAGTTTATTACTCTTTATATTTCTGGCATTTAGAGTAAGTTATTCATATTTTGTTTACAATAAAGAAGTTGTAGAAATTGATTTAAAATCTGGTGATATAAATATTGATTTTACAAAAGAAAATAATACTTCAAGTGTTTCTGCAAATCAAATGATGTCAGATGCTGCGGGAAAGAAAAGTCTTGATTATATAGAGTTTACTGTTACCGGAACAGCAGATACAGAATCAATTCTTTATGAACTTGAAATAGTACCTAATGGTGGTAATAGTATTGATAGTAAATATATTAAGTACTATTTAACCGAAGTAGATAATAATAATGAAATACCTTTAACTTCACCACTTTTATATACAGAATTTTATGATTCAATGGTAAATAGTGGTAAAGGAATATATCAAAATATTGTAAGTGGAAATCTTGATGGAACAAGTAAAACGACAATAAAAAAATATCGTTTACGAGCTTGGGTAGATGAAAGTTATGAAGGAGAGAGCAATAAAAACTTTGATTATAGTGTTTACTTGTATGCTATTAATGTTGATAGTTCTAAATATGAAAAAATTAATTTTAATTATCTTAAGGGAAATAGTAGTGACTTGCAAAAATATGTTGATAAAGATAATAAATATGGTAGTTTACCAGCAGCGATAAGAGATGGCTATGAATTTCGAGGATGGTTTATTCAAGGACGAAGTAATAATATTGCTGAAATGAGTAGTGATGGTACAGATAATGATTCATGGAATGGTTTTCCAACAATGAATAATGGTGTTCCCGGTCGAACATATGAAACTGTTATTAGTAAGGCATCAACTTCTTCTTTAAATACACCAGTGTTTTCTTATTCAATAGCAGATTATAATAAACCAGGATATGCTACGGTTGTTAGCCGAGAATATTATTTTGATAATGATATTGTTGTAACATTAACTTGTCCAGATGATGCTGATCCTAGTCATACTTTAAAATCACTTCTTTATTACGGAGAAAAAGGTTTTACAGATTATAAAATAGTTAGTTTTACAGATATTACAACATATGAATTATCGATTGAGGTTACAAGTAATACTGATGTTACTGAAGAAACAGAACATACACTTATTGCTGTGTTTGAAAAAAAAGAAGAGCCAACGCTTGAATTATCTAAAATAACATATATAAATGTACCATTTGATGATAGTTGGACATATGACTCTCATGCTCATGTTGAAGATGATACATTAGTGTTTAGGGAAGAGCGAACTGAAGATTTAAATAAATATGATTATGCCTCATCAGATTTTATTGATGTTAATAATGAGTTTTGGTATATGACAGTCGATGGTTATCAAGAAGATAATAATTTAGGCATATACTGGGATATGATTTATTATGATAGTTCAAAAAATTCTACAAATTGTCTAAATGGAGCTTCATCTAATGGAACATCGATAAGCATTACACCTAATACATGGTATAATGATAATTTATGGAATAATACAATTGAGTCATTCAAATCGACTGAAAGGTATGGTCCTAATGTTAAATATATAAAAATAAATTTTCAATACAATAATTTACATAGCTGTAAAAATCTTAGAGTTCGTGATGTAAAAGTTTATGGACAAATGGAAAATGATTTTTACTTGATAAATGTTAATGCAGGAGATGCTGAAGGTATTAAAGAAATGAAATATGCTAAAGGAAATCAAAGTATTGATTATTTTAAGAATAATGGTGTAGACGTTATGGATGATCAAATAAAAGTTTTTGAAAATGGTATATATACGGTTTATGTTAAAGGAAATCGTGGCAATAGTATTGTTAAAACAATTGAAATAACCAATATTGTATAATAATAAAAAATATTGTAAAATGGTTTATGAAGGAGTAAAAGATGAAACATGAAGTATTTACAAGAGAATTAAAATATATAAAAGATGAGAGAATAAGAAAGAGTTGTGCAACAATACTTGATTTATTACCAGATTATTTTTATAAGATACCAGCAAGTTCAACAGGAAAATATCATCCAGATTTTTCTTTAGGTGAAGGAGGATTAGTTCGGCATGTTAAAGTTGCCGTTCGACTTGCTAAAGAACTTTTAGATAATCCATGTATTGGTGGTAAGTATACTGATAATGAAAAAGATGTTATGATTATGACTTTAATATTACATGATGGTTTAAAAAGTGGGTTAGAACATAATAAATATACACAAGCGAACCATCCAACATTAATTAAAAATTTTGTTATCGAAAATAAAGATAAGATTAATTTAACAGATAAAGAACTTGATTTATTCTCCCATGCTGTTGAAAGTCATATGGGACCATGGAATAAAGATTATGATGGTAATGAAATATTACCAATACCTAAAACAAAATATGAGAATTTTGTTCATATGTGTGATTTCTTATCAAGTAAGAAGTTTTTAAATGTTTATTTTCAAAATAATGAAATAGTAGAAAGGTGATGTTATGAAAAAAATAGTTTATGGATTATTAGTATTATTGATGGCGGTAACGATTACAGGATGTAAAAAAGAAGAAACTAAAGAAGATGTTAAAAAAACAGAAGTTTCTTATCATTTAGTAGAAATGAGTAATGATAGTGAAA
Organism: uncultured Erysipelotrichaceae bacterium; assembly: GCA_902801795.1. Taxonomy (GTDB): domain Bacteria; phylum Bacillota_I; class Bacilli_A; order RF39; family UBA660; genus RUG12783. The sequence continues at coordinate 17,098 of CADCJQ010000015.1, read as the reverse complement.
TATATAAAGAGGCTGATATTAAAAAATTAGATTTAAATTATGAGTTAGTAATGTCTTTAGTTAATAATAATGCAACACTTAAATTAGGTGAGTATACATTAAATTTAACATTTAATGATAAGGAATTTGTTGATGAAACTAGTGAAGAAAAACTTACTTATGAAAAAAATGGTAATCGTGTTACTGTAAATTATAATGGTGAAAAAATGGTGTTTGAAGAGAATTAGTAAGGTTTCCTTGCTAATTTTTTGTAAAGTAAAAAATATTATTATAAAAGTATGATATAATGTAATTGTTTAAGGAGTATTTATGAGTAAATGGGACAAAGATTATATTAAGTTATGTAAAAAAATATTAAAAGAGGGGAAAGAAGTTGAAAATAGAACAGGTATTAATACTATTAAAATACCTGGATATGAATTTGAATTTGATTTATCAAAGGAATTTCCTGTATTAACAACAAAACAATTGTTTTTTAAAAATGCTATAACAGAAATGCTATGGATTTATCAAGCACAAAGTAATGATGTAAGATGGCTTCAAGAGCGAGGTAATCATATTTGGGATGAATGGGAATGTGATGATAAAGGAGATTGGCATGCCAATCAAATGTTACCGGATAAAGATGGAAAACTTGTTAAACAAGAAGTTGTTAAACATTTTGGTAAAGAGTATGCACATACCATTGGAACAGCTTATGGTTGGATTGTTAATCGTTATAAATTAATTGATAATTTAATTGATACTATAAAAAATAATCCAACGGATCGCAGAATGATTATGTCACTATGGCAAAATGAATTTTTAAAAACAGCAGTTCTTCCTAGTTGTGTATGGTGTAGTGAATGGGATGTTACTGATGGTAAATTAAATTTATGGGTTCATCAAAGAAGTTGTGATGTACCCCTTGGACTTCCATTTAATGTAACACAGTATGCAGTTCTTGCTAATTTAATTGCGCAAGTAACCGGACTTAAAGTTGGAAAGATGTATTGGAGTATTAAAGATGCTCATATTTATGTTAATCAAGTAGATGGTATTAAAGAACAAATTAAAAGATTTGATGAAAACGGAGATTTAAAAGCTCCTAAACTTTGGATAAATCCTGAAATAAAGAATTTTTATGATTTTGATAATACGAGAGCATTAAAAGATATTAAGATTGTTGATTATCAACATATGGGAAAAATAGAATTTCCGATTGCGCAATAGGTGACGTATGAAAATAAAGAAGATTAAAGATGTTTTACAAATACAAGAATCACCAAGAGGTGTTCTTTTAAGAAAAGAGTTTCCTAATTATGTTGAATTACCTTGTTTAGAAGCATGTTTATATTTATATGATATGAATATTCATACATATTCTTCTGGTTGTAATAAAGTAAATTATGATAATGCGCATATAATGATTTATTATGATGATTTATCTGATGAAAATAAAGAAGTTGTTGAAAAATTGATATTAAAGGGATATGCTGAAAAAACAGTATATAATGATGAAACTTTTGTTACAATTGCTATTAAAACAAATTTGAATGATGATATTCAAAAAGTTAGTGATAGTCTTTTAGAAATAGTTAAAGCCTTTACTTATCAAGATGTTTTATATGGTTTTAAGAAGATTGAAGATTTTATGAAAGAAAATCTTGAAATGACAAGAGAATTCAAGTTTGTTAATGGTGAATTGGTTCCTTCTTTTCAGGGAGATTATGAAGAAGAAGATTTAGATGATAAAAAACGAAATGTTTTATTTGAAGCTAATGAAGCTCTTGAAGAAGCAATTGATGAAGGAAGAGTAGATTACGAAGATGATATTGTTTGGGATAATAAAGAATTGTTTGATAAACATATAGAATATTTTGAAAAAAAGATGGTGAGAGGGAAAATATGAAAAATATTTCAATAATTGCCTGTGTAGGAAAAAATTTAGAATTAGGTAAAAAAAATGATTTAATATGGCATTTACCTAATGACTTAAAATATTTTCGTAAGGTAACGAGTGGAAAGACGGTTGTTATGGGAAGACGTACTTTTGACTCTCTTCCAGGAGTTTTACCAAAAAGAAGAAATATTGTTTTACAAATGCCAGATGAAAAAAATATCAATGGTGTAGAAATCTTTAATGACATTCCAAGTATCATTGATAATGTTAAAAATGAAGAAGAAGTATTTATTATTGGCGGAGCAAGTATTTATAAACAGTTTCTTCCTTATGCAGATAAATTATATTTAACAGAAGTTGATGATGAATGTTTGGAAGCGGAAGTTTATTTTCCAAAATTTAATAAGGATGATTATAGTATAGAAGTAGTTGGTAATAATGAAGATAATGGTATAAAATATCAATTTGTTATTTATACAAAAAAATAAAAAAAGAGGGATTATGGTTAATAATATTGATGAACAAAAAGTAAGAGAAATGTTTAATATATCAGAAGATAATTATTATTTGTTAAATGGTGTCTATCGTGATATATTAATTGAGAAATATGTTAAATATTTGAGAAAGGAACAGAAAACATTTGCAGTTAATAAATTAAAAGACTTTCGAAAGAAAATTATTAAATTACAAGAAGAGGATTTAGCAAAAATAATAGATAGAGAACAAGAAAAACAAAAAGTAATAAAAGCATTATGTCGAAGATAGGAGAATAAAATGGGAAAATTTATTGTAATTGAAGGAACAGATTGTTCGGGAAAAGAAACACAAAGTAGGTTATTGGTTGATAAATTAACAAAAATGGGAAAAAAAGCTATTAGAATTACTTATCCTAATTATGAATCTCCAACTGGTAAAATAGTAGGGGGACCTTATTTAGGAAAAGAAGAAATATCAGAGTGTTGGTTTCCAGAAGGAGCGGTTAATGTTGATCCTAAAGTAACAAGTCTTTATTATGCTGCTGATCGAAAATATAATGAAAAAGAAATTCGCAAGTATTTAGAAGAAGATTATTTTGTTATTTGTGATCGTTATACAAGTAGTAATATGGCTCATCAAGGCAGTAAAATAAAAGATGATAATGAAAGATTTAATATGTATCAATGGATTGATAAACTTGAGTTTTGGCTATTAGGACTTCCTAAACCAGATAAAACAATCTTTTTACACGTTCCATATTCTGTAGCGTTTGAACTTAAGAAAAATCGTCTTAGTCTTGATGAACACGAAAAAAATGAAGAGCATTTAAAAAATTCTGAAGTGGCTTATTTAGAACTAGCATCATATTATAATTGGATTAATATTCAATGTGTTAAAGATGATAAGATAAGACCAATTGAAGATATTAATGAAGAAATAATTGAAAATATAAAGGAGTATTTGTAATGAAAAGAATTTTAATAAAATTAAGTGGTGAATCTTTAATGGGAGAGGTTTCCGTTGTAGATAAAGAAAAAACTAAAGAGATTGCTGAATTAATTAAAAGAGTAAGATATAAAGGAATTGAAGTAAGTATTGTAATTGGTGGGGGAAACTTCTTTAGAGGAAGAAGTAATCAAGATATGTACCCATTATATGTTGATACGATGGGAATGCTTGGAACAACTATTAATGCTTTAGGTCTTGCTGATGCTTTTAGAAATATTAATGTTTCTTGTATCATTAGTACACCATTTGATTTAAATGGATTAATTCCTAAATATAGTGAAGAAGAAGTATTAGAAAAAATTAAAGATAATGTTGTTATCTTTGGTGGTGGAACTGGACATATTGGATGTTCTACAGATACTTGTGCTTCAAATAAAGCAAGTATGATTAAAGCAGATACTATAATTAAACTTACGAATGTTGATGGGGTTTATGATAAGGATCCTAATAAGTATGCTGATGCTATTAAATATGATAAATTAACTCATGCAGAAGTACTTGCTAATCCTGAAATAAAAGTTATGGATATTCCTGCAGTAAAAGAATGTATGGATAATAATATTGATATAACAGTTATTAACTTTAATGATAAAGAAAACTTAATACGTGTATTAAGTGGTGAAGAATTAGGAACAAAAATATCATCTTATGAAAAATAATGTTAATGATAATAAATATCAAGAATATAAGAAAAGAAAAATATTAAAGTTTTTAATTATTATCCTATCATTATTAGTAATCATTTTAGAAGTATTAGCCCTTTTTAATGTAATTAATATGATTTGGGGATTAATTATCTTTATTATTTTATATTTTTTAAAATACTTGATGAGTAAATAATTGGAAGGATAAAAACAATATGAAAAAAATATTTTTAGGAATAATAGTAACGGGGTTTTCCTTACTATTATTGACTGGATGTAATAAAACAGAAGAAAAAAAGTTGGATTATTTAGTTTTAGTTAATAAATATTCACAATTACCTGATGATTGGGAAGAAAAGGTTGAATTAGTAGATACTAAAAATGCTTGGGATGAAGATATTAAAATTGAAAAAGAAACATATGATAATTATTTAAAATTAAAAAAAGATTTAGAAAAAGATGGCGTAACTATTGAATTAGATAGTGTTTATCGTTCAGTTAAGGCTCAACAAAATTTATGGGATTCATGGACTGTTGAAAAAGGTATAGACTATGTTAGAAAATATGTAGCAGTTCCAGGTTATTCGGAACACCATACAGGTCTTGCTGTTGATATTTGTTTAAGAAAAGATGGCGAATTAGAATATGAAAATGATGATATGATTGCCGATAGAGAAACTTTTGCTAAAGTTCATGCTAAACTTGCGGATTATGGTTTTATCTTAAGATATTTAGAAAATAGAGATGATATAACGGGATATGCTTATGAACCATGGCATTTAAGATATGTTGGAAGTAGTGAAATTGCTAAAGAAATTAAAGATAAAAATTTAACTTTTGAAGAATATTTAGGACAAATTGAAGATATTAAAGATAATAAAGCAGCGGCTAAATATCGAATAGAAAAAACTTTACAAGATTATTTTAAAGAAACTTATGGTGATAAAATTAGTAATTCAAGATTTAATATAACTAAAATATATTCTTCTGAAGAAGAAAAGGAATTATCATCACTTAAAGAGATGAATCTTGGTAAAAAAGATATAGCATTTGAAGTAACGTATCAGTTACAACCATCTAATGATAAAGTTATTTTAGAATTAACAGAAAATGATGGAGAATATAATAAAGATTTTGGATGGGTTACCAATATTAGTAGAGTTGGAATTTTAAAATATAATGATAAGACAAATAGTTATACGATTGATAAATTTGAAAATAATTTTTAAACTAAAAGGACAGATATTTAATTATTTTTCTTTTTATTAAAATATGATATACTATAGATAAATCGGTGGTTGTTATGAAAAAAAGAAGAATAATATATTTATTTGTTACAATTGTTTTTATTTTTTTATCATTAAGTATTTTATCTAAAACAGATTTATCTAATAATGTTGATTTAAGTAAAAGTATACAAATTATTTTAATTCTAGCATTAATTAGAATTTCTCTTGGATGTACTTTATATATAAAAAAACAATATGAAAAACAAAAGTATTCATATGCTATTATTATGAACTTAGGATTATTAATTTTTATAAATGTTAATATTATTAGGCAAATAAATTTATTAATTCAGAATTGGCATGTTTTAAATATTATTGATATTTATAATAACACATTGAAATCATTCTCTTATTTTGCCATGTTAACATTACCTTGTATTATTATTTTATCTATATATAGTATTATTACCAATGTCATCTTAATAAAAAAAGAAGGGTTTGATCCAAGAAAGTTATTAGGAGTTATTATTGGAATACTAGCAATTATTGGTCTTGGTGGTAGTCAAGCAATATATTACTTAATAGATAAATTAATTGGCGGAACTAGTATGAAATTTATTAAATTTTCTTTGGATATTTGTATCAATGCAACATTATCATATTTTTATACTTTGATTATTGCGACTTTGTATTGTAATATAAAAGCATCTTATCATACGCCTAAATATGATAAAGATTTTGTTATTATATTAGGTTCTAAAGTAATGAGTGATGGAACATTAACACCATTATTAAAAGGTAGAGTAGATAAGGCCATTGACTTTGGCAATAAACAATATGAAATGTCGAAGAAAAAAATAATATTTATTCCATCTGGTGGTAAAGGTAGTGATGAAAATATTTCAGAAGCGGAGGCCATGAGAAATTATTTAATAGAAAAAGGAATTAATAAAAAGCAAATTATTATTGAAAATAAATCAACTAGTACTATTGAAAATATGAAGTTTTCTAAACAAATTATTGATGAAAAAGAAAAAGATGCTAAAATATGTTTTTCCACAACTAATTATCATGTTTTCAGAAGTGGTGTTATTGCCAATCGTGAAGGAATAGATTGTGAAGGAATAGGTAGTAAAACAAAGTGGTATTTTTATACGAATGCTTTAATAAGAGAATTTATTGCTAATATTGTTCAAGAAAGAAAAAGTCATATTATACTTATATTGCTTATTAATATATCATTATTAATATTAATTGCGATTGGAAAGTATTATAATTTATTAAATATAGTTTAAGGAGAAGAAAATGAATGAATATATTAATTTAGATTTAGATAATATTATGAATGAACATATCTGTTGTGCGATAGGAGATCCTAAGCATCAAGATGGTGTTGATAAGAAAAAAGAATGGATTAAAAGTAAACTTAAGGATGGTCATGTCTTTCGAAAATTAAATGCCAGAGGGAAAATCTTTATTGAATATGAACCAATTGAAACTGCATGGGTACCAATAAATGGTAAAAATTATGAATATATTTATTGTTTATGGGTTGCAGGTAGTTTTAAAGGAAAAGGAATTGGTAAAGAATTACTTGAATATGCTATCAATGATGCGAAAGAAAAGAAAATGAGTGGTTTATGTACTTTAGTTTCGAAAAAGAAAAAGCCTTTTATTGGTGATAAAAAGTTCTTTGAGCATTTTGGGTTTAAAGTTGTTGATAGTATAGAGGATTATGAATTATTAGCATTGTCATTTGATAATAAAGAAACACCTAGATTTAATGATAATGCTAGAAAAATGGTAATAGATAGTAATGATTTTACAATATATTATAGTAATGAATGCCCATATGTAGAATATGAGGTTAATGAATTAACAGATTATGCTAAATCTCATAATATCAAATTGAATTTTATTAAAATTGATACTCTTCAAAAAGCTAAAAATGCTCCATGTGTTTTTAATAATTGGGCTAACTTTTATCAAGGTAAATTTATTTCAAATACCATATTAAATGCTAATGCTTTAGAGAAGTTACTAAAATAATAAAGACTAAAAGACTATTAAAGGTCTTTTTCTTTTTAAATGTTTGCTTTACAATAAATATTAGATGTAGTATAATTAACGTAAAGGTAGTGAGATAAATGAAAAAAAGGATTATATTAGTATTATTGATGTTTTTAATACCAATTAGTATAAAAGCTGTTTCTGTTAAAGAAACGATTATTGAAAGTAATGATGAAGTTATTGTAAATGAGAAATTTGAAAGTAAAGTTAAAATTAATTTTTCGGAACTTGATAAGAAAAGCAAAGATGGAAGTGGGATTGCTCTTGTATTTTATGAGTTAAACTTTGATGATAAAGTTATTATGATAGATGATGTAAAAAGTGATGATTGGAATACTAGAATATATCGTGATAAAGATAATAAATATTATGCACTTAGTGAGTTAAGTAAAAGTGTTGGCGATAATAAATGTGTTAACGATAATTTATATTGTAGTAATTATGAAGTAACATATAGTTTATATGTTAAAACAAAAGATGTCAAAGAAACGGAAGTTAAGATTGGTGATGTTATTGTTGGAGTTCTTCCAATAACTAATTCTAAAAAAGAACTTACGATAGAAGATGTTGTTTTAATTAATGTAAGTGGTAAAAGTAATAAAGTATTAAAAATTAAAAATAGTGATAAAAAAGAAATAGAACCCAATGAAGATATTATTGTTTTAAAAGATAAAGTGGAAATAACTAAAGAAATGGTCTTAGAGAGTAAGAATAATACTTATTCACTTTCTGAAAAAGATAATTATCTTGATAATATTGAAATAGATGGATATGAATTAAATTTTAAAAAATATACTAATGACTATAGTTTAGTAGTTAAAGAAAATATTAAAACATTAGCTATTAAAGTTACTTTATCTAATAAAGATGCTAGTTATGAAATAATTGGTAATGATAATTTAGAAGATGGAAGTATTATTAAAATTGAAGTTAAGGCTAAAAATGACGATATTAATACTTATAATATAAAAATTACTAAAGAAAAAGAAGAAAAGGAAATAAATAAGGATACGAAAGAAGAAGTTAAAACGGATTTTTTGGGTATTCATATTGATTTTAAGAATTTAGATTACAAGTTAATTGGAATTGTTGTTGCGGGAATTATTGGTTTAATTATCCTTATTAAAATTATTTTAAAATTACGTGATCGAAAACTTGAAAAAGCAATTAAAAAATTATAATAATTATTTAGTTTATCATTTTATAAGGAGAGGACATGAAATATATTTTATTATTTATAATTATTATTCTGATTATCATAAGTATTTATTATAATATTATGCTAAAAAAAGAAAATAAGATAAAAAATGCTTTAGCGACTTTAGATGTACTTTATAAAAAAAGATATGATTTGATTCCAAGTTTAATAAATGTTATTAAAGGATATACGGAATATGAAAATGATATACTAAAAAAAATTATGTATTTAAGAAACAATAATAGAAATGATGAATTGAATAATAATATGAATGAATTATTAATTTTGTCAGAAGATTATCCAAATTTGAAAGCTAATGAGAATTTTCTTTCATTACAAGATAAATTAAAAATAATAGAAGATGAAATATCAGCAGGAAGAAGAAATTATAATGCTCATGTTGTTAATTATAATATTTTTATTTCAATGATACCTAATATTCTTTTTGCTAAACTATTGCATTTTAAAAAATATGATTTATTTAAAGTTGATAATGATAAGAAGGAAATTAGTTATGAAAAATAAAAAAGATTTTCTCTTGTATTATCAAAAAGAATATAAAATGATATTGGATAGAAAAGTTGATGAATTAAAAAAAGAATATTATAAAAAATTAAAAGTAATTATTTTGGAACAAGTTATGTATTTTATTGTTTTTGTTTTATTAATTATTCTTTTTGGTGATAATAGTATATTAACTTTATTATTGATATTTTTACTGATGATACTTTTTGGTTTTACTTTATTTATTAATTATAAATTACTTGATAATCAAAAAAAAGACATTAGTTACCAAATTAATATAGTTATTTATCAAGATATATTATCATTTTTAACTAATGATTATTTATATGAGGAAAATACACAATTAGCGATAGAAGATTTTAATAAAATGGGACTTTTTAATTTAGATATTTTAAATTATGAAGGATGTAATTTTACAGGTGTAAATATTGATAATAAAAGATTTTTGTATTGTGATGTTTTATTATATACGACTCGTGAAAAAATATTACAAGATAAGTACTATGATGAAAGTGATGATATTTTATATATAACTAATTACCATTATGATGAGGAAATACCTATTTTTAAGGGATTATATTATGAAATGAATATTAGTAAAAAAAATAAAGATTATGTTTATTTGATACCAAATAATTTTAATGATAAATTTATTAATAAAAATATTTATCATTATATTTCATTTAAGGGAAATAAAATAGAACTTGAAAATATTGCTTTTAATGAAAAGTATCAAGTTTATTCTTTTAATGAATTAAAGTCACGTTATCTTTTATCATTAACTTTGATGGAAAAGATAAATGAACTTGATAAATTAGTTTCTAATAAGAAATATTATGTTTTTAAAAAAGATGGAAGAGTTGGTATTTTTATTAATGATTTTACAATAGATAATTTGTTGAAAAAAGAAAATAATTGGCAAAAGGGAATTTCTGAAAAATATTTAGGGGATTTTTTTAATAAAATATCTTATTTATTAAGAATAAATGAAATTTTAGATGAAAAGTAATATGATGAATATTATAAAAAATTAAAAAAAATCTTTTAAAAAAAGAAAAATTAAGTTATAATTATTTAGTAAGGTAGGTGTTAGAATGATATATTCATGCATTGATATAGGTAGTGATACTATTAAATTCGTTGTTGGTGAAGTTAAAAATGATAATATATCTATTTTAGCATCTACTTGTGTTCGTTCTAGTGGAATTAAAAAAGGAATTATTGTAGATAAAGAATTGGTTTGTAAGACTATTAATTTAGGAATTGATGAATTAGAAAAAGAATTAGGTTTTCGTATTGATAAAGCTGTAATTAACGTTCCTTTTTATGATGTTTTAGTAAATGTTTATAATGGTACATGTTATCCTGGAGGAGAAATAGGTGGAGATGATGTAATTACTTGTTTTAAAAGTTGTGTAAGTACAATTGATGTTACTGAAGAAGTAATTAGTGTTTGTCCTATTAAGTTTGTAATTGATGATGAAAAGAAAACGATGGATCCTAAGGGTGAAAATGGTGAAAAACTAGAATGTAAAATGTTAATAAGTACTATTCCTAAAAATAGTTTATATTCTGTTTTAGAGGTCTTTGAAAAATGCAATATTGAAATAATTGATTTATCTTTTGGAATAGTTAATGATTTTTATAATGTTAATAGAAATGAATATAGTGATGTTTGTGGAGCGGTAGTTGATATTGGTAGTGATAAAACAGAGGTTGCTATTTTTAATAAAGGATTAATGGTTAATGGTAAAACATTACCACTTGGAAGTAAATTAGTTGATAATGATATAAGTTATATTTATCATTTAGATAAAACTTCTGTTAGGAATATTAAAGAGAATTTTGCTTATTCATCAAGTCAATATGCGGAACATAATGAAAATCTAGAATTTGAAAGTATTAACAATGAAGTAATAAAAATTAATCAGTATGAAGTAAGTCAAGTTATGGAAGCGAGAATCGAAGAGATATTAAAAAGTGTAAAAAAAACTATAAACGACTTAACAAAACATGAAATTAGTTATATAATTATTGCAGGTGGTATTACTAATTCTCAAGGATTTGATTATTTATTAGGAAATCTTTTTGGTGATATTGCATCAGTTGTAAATATAAATTTAGTTGGTGTTCGAAATAATATTTACACATCATGTGTTGGTATGTTAAAATATTATTATGACAAGTTGAAATTACGAGGAATAGACTATACTATGTATGATAATATTCCTAAAGAACTTGAAAGTAAAAAGAATGTATTACACGAAAAAATAATAGATGATATGAAAAAATATCTTGAAAACAATTAGAGAGAGGGATAATATGTTAAGTGGATTAGAAATGGATCAGTTAGCCAAAATAAAAGTTATAGGTATTGGTGGCGGTGGTGGAAATGCAATTAACCGTATGATTGAAAGTGGCGTTAAAGGTGTAGAATTTATTGCTGCTAATACAGATTATCAAGTATTAAAAAATTCCAAGGCTGACATAAAAATTCAAATAGGTAAAGAATTAACAGATGGACTAGGAGCAGGAGGACGACCTGAAGTAGGACGTGAATCGGCAGTTGAAAGTAAAAAAGAAATTGAAGAAGCATTAGCAGGAGCTGATATGGTTTTCATTACTTGTGGTATGGGTGGTGGAACTGGAACAGGAGCAGCGGCTGTTGTTGCAGAAATAGCTCAAAGTATTGGAGCGCTTACAGTTGCAATTGTTACGAAACCATTTACGTTTGAAGGCAAAAGACGTATGGAAAATGCCAATGCAGGACTTGAAGAGTTAAAGAAACATGTTGATACATTAATTGTTATACCTAATGATAGGTTAAGAGAAATAATTGATAAATCAACACCACTTCTTGAAGCATTTAAAGAAGTTGATAATGTTTTACGACGTGGTGTACAATCTATTTCTGATTTGATTGCGGTTGTAGGACTTGTTAACCTTGATTTTGCCGATGTTAAAGCGGTTATGGAAAAATCAGGAAATGCTATTATTGGTATTGGAATTGGTATGGGTGAAGATAGAGCAATTGAAGCAGCACGTCAAGCCGTATCAAGTCCGCTTTTGGAAACCGATATTAAAGGAGCAACGGATGCTATTATTAATATTACAGGTGGTGTTAATTTAACTTTATTTGAGGCAGAACAAGCAGCTGAAGTAGTTCGTGAAGCAAGTAATAATGATATTAATACAATCTTTGGTTCCGTTATTAATGAGAACTTAAATGATGAAGTTATTGTTACGGTTATTGCAACAGGATTTGATAAGGCTAAGAAAGCTAAAGAAGAGGCCATGAATAGTAATATTGGTACTAATATGCCAAGAGAAAGTCGTGAACTTCGTCGTGCCGTAAGAGACTTTGATATTATGGATGAAGATGAAGGCGATGGTGATGGAGAATTTGAATTTCCATCAATCCTAAAAAATAGAAATTATTAATAGAACGATTGTTCTATTTTTTTCTTAGAAAGAGGTAATATGAAAAATATTTATGATTATATACTAAATTATCAAAATAAGGAAATTGATGAAATCACACCAGTAGATGCAATGATTTTTGCTAGAATATCATATATACACTTTGAAAATATTTTAGATAAAATACCATTGAAATTAAGTGAATTAGTGTTTTATTTAGATGCTATTAAAACTAATGCTAAAGATAAAAAATTAATAGAAATGTTATCTTCTACTAAAAGGTTTCAAAATATTGAAGTTATTCGTTGTCAAAATATCTTAGATAATAAAAAGGAAGAACAGTTTTTGGCGATAACGTTATCTTTAGGAAAAACTTTATTTATTGCCTTTCGTGGTACTAGTAAAAATATAATTGGTTATAAAGAAGACTTGAATATGAGTTTTATGACAATTCCTTCGCAACTTGATGCTTTAAAATATGTTAATGAAGAAAAAAGTATAAAACCAATTTATTTAGGAGGACATTCTAAAGGGGGAAATTTAGCAATGTACGCAGGTATTCATGCTAATGTTATTAAAAGTAAATTAATAAAAAGAATTTATAATTTTGATGGACCAGGTTTCTTAGAATTAGATAACAAATTTTATAAAATGAAGAAAAAGATAGTTAATTATTATCCAGAAAGTGATATTGTTGGGATGCTTATGAAAAATGATAATGAGTTTATTCCAGTAGTTTCTGATAAAAAAGGAATTGAAGCCCATAATATGTATCATTGGAGTATAATTAATGATGATTTAGAGTTCGGAGAAATAAAAGAAAATAGTTTACAGTTTCATGATGCATGTATTAGTTTAATCGATAATATCAGTATTACTAAAAGAAAAATAATTATTGATTATATTTTTGAATTAGTTATGCAGGGGGAAATAAAAGGATTGAAGGAATTAAAGATAGAAGATATTAAAAAATATATTAATAATGTTCCTAAAATAGATAAAGATGATAAAGAATTATTAATGCAATTTATGAAAAATTTTCTTAAATGTTTAATATAAAAAGAAAAAATCGCTTACATAAAATTTTGAAAAATGTTATAATATTATTAGAAATGAGTAACTACCAAAAGTGAATCTTTCTAGTAAAATGGAGGATTTTATGTATAAAGTTAATGATTATGTTGTTTACAAAAAAGATGTATGTAAAATAACAGATATTAAAGAAAAAAAAGGAGAATTATATTATAATTTAGTTCCTATTAGTGATAATAGTTTAAAAATAGATTTACCTGTAAATAATGAATCGGTATTTATTCGTAATTTAATTAGTAAAAAAGAAGTAGATAATATAATTAAGCAAATGCCTGATATTCCGATATTAACAAGTATTAATAATATGTTAGAAAATAATTATAAAGAATTATTACGTGATGGTAGTTTTCAAAGTTTAGTTAAAATTATTAAAACAGCATACTTAAGAAATAAAGAAAGAGAAGAAAATAATAAAAAGAAAAGTGATCGAGATATGTATTATTTAGGATTAGCAGAGAAATATCTATATACAGAGTTTTCTATTGTCTTAGGTTTATCACTTGATGAAACAAGAGAATATATTATTTCTAAAATTAATGGTGAATAGCAAGAGAAATCTTGTTTTTTTTCTTGCTATTATAATTATTTTGGTATAAAATATAGAGATATTGTTGGAGATGTTATGGGATTTAATGAATTAGAAGAATATGTTATTAAATTACAAAATTTTTTAGAAAATAATAAATTAACTGAAGAAGAAATTGTTATGATGGTATATTTAGATTTAGGATTAAAATTTAAGTTTGATAAAGATTTTTTCTTTGGTGGAAGTAATAAAAGAAGAGAAATGTATACGAGAGCTTTTTATTTTGATACTTTATGTGATTGCTTTAAAACAAAGCAAATTATGTGTAAGTCCGTTTCTTATATTTTAAGATATATTTTAAGTAGTGTGGGTATTAATATTAAAGTTATTGAAGATGAAATGGATACTAGAAAATATAAACATGTTTTAAATTTAATAAAACCAAGTAATGGTGATGAAGAATATACCATTGATTTGCAAGAAGATATTATTAATATTCATTATCATGCTTTTACAAAAGATTTTGGTTTATCTAAAGATCGAAAAAAATATATTATTAGTAAAGAAAAACAAAGGTTGATGCATGAGAAATTTGGATATATTAGTAATAATAATCCTTATGTTGATGAATATCTTTTACTATTAAAATATCATTTGTCAATGTTAACAACTTTTAAAGAAAAAATAGATTTTGTATTACTTAATATTGATCCAATAGAGTATCCTAAAGTTGATTATTTTGAAAGACGTTGGCGACATAAGAAAATATTAGAAGAATTATTTGTTAGTAAAGATTTACCTAGTGATAGTTTATTTGAAAAAGT
>CADCJQ010000015.1:0-2180 GCA_902801795.1 uncultured Erysipelotrichaceae bacterium | reverse complement strand
AATTTATTAATGGATTTTCATTAGAACATGATATTTATGTTTATTCTTTGGAAGATAATTTATATCATAAATATAATATTGATGAATTTGCAAGATTGATGATGAAAGAAAATATCTTATGTAATCAAAATATTATAGGATTAAAAGGGGCTCTTGCAAAAATTAATAATAAAGAAAAAGTTTTGGTTAAAGAACAAGCGTAAAACTTGTTTTTTTTCTTGGTAAATTGTATAATTTTAGTGGATGTGAGAAATGAAAGTTACAAATGATTATAATGATTTTGAAATAATTGATTCTAGTAATGGTTATAAACTAGAAAGATGGGGAAAATATAAGTTATTAAGACCAGATCCTCAAATTATGTGGGATAATGGTGATTTAGAAAGTATTTATCATGATATTGATGC
Source organism: uncultured Erysipelotrichaceae bacterium (assembly GCA_902801795.1). Classification (GTDB taxonomy): domain Bacteria; phylum Bacillota_I; class Bacilli_A; order RF39; family UBA660; genus RUG12783. Next base: position 1,773 of record CADCJQ010000015.1, on the reverse strand, counting down.
TAGTTATTATCGTAGTAATACTGGTGGTGGTCATTGGACTGATAAAAGAAAATTACCTGATAGTTGGGTTATATCATATCGTGATATGAAATTTAATATTAAAAAAATGGGTTTTAAACATACAGGATTATTTCCAGAACAAGCCTATAACTGGAATTATTTAAGAGAGAAAATAACTAATGAAAAAAGAGAAATTAATGTTTTAAATTTATTTGCCTATACTGGTGGGGCTACTGTTGCTTGTATGATGGCAGGTGCAAGAGTTGTTCATGTTGATTCATCACGTGGAATGGTTGATTGGGCTAAAGAAAATGTTAAAGTAAATCATTTAGATGAAACAAAGATTCGTTATATTGTTGATGATGTTTTAAAATTTGTTAAAAGAGAAATAAGACGTGGACATAAATATGATGTGATTATTATGGATCCACCTTCATTTGGAAGAGGGGCTAATGGCGAAGTTTGGGATATTGAAAAAAATTTATATGAATTATTAGTATTATGTCAAGATTTATTAAGTGATAAACCACTTATGATGTTAGTTAATTCTTATTCAGGACTTTCTCCTATCTTATTACAAAACTTATTAAAATTAACGAATAAAAGAAAAGGCATTATTTCTTGTGATGAAATAGGACTTCCAATAAAGAAGAATGATTTAGTATTACCATGTGGTATTTATGGAAGAATTGATTATGAATAATTTAAATGTTTTATATGAAGATAATCACCTTATTGTGGTAGTTAAACCTATTAACATTTTAAGTCAAAGTGATAGTACTAATGATTTGGATATGTTAACGATAATCAAAAAATATTTAAAAGAAAAATACCATAAACCAGGGAATGTCTATTTAGGACTAGTTCATCGACTTGATAGAGTAGTAGGTGGAGTAATGGTTTTTGCTAAAACATCCAAAGCAGCTTCAAGATTATCAGATAGCATTCGAAAAAATGAAGTTCATAAAGTATATCTGGCTATTGTTCATGGTAAAGTAAAAGATAAAGATACTTTTGTTGATTATTTAAAGAAAATGGATGATTTTAGTACGATAATTTCCAATTCTAAAGAAGGGAAATATGCTGAACTATCTTATGAATTAATAGATTATAGCAAAGAACTTAATTTAAGTTTAGTTAAAGTTTATTTAAAAACTGGAAGACATCATCAAATAAGAGTGCAATTTGCTAGTCGAAATCATCCTTTAGTTGGTGATAATCGATATGGTATTGATAAAGAAAAAAATATTGGTTTATTTGCTTATCAATTATCTTTTGTTCATCCTGTTAAAAAGGAAGAAATGACATTCACTTATTTACCTAAGGATAAACCATTTAGTATCTTTAATATAAGCAAATAGAAGAAAAGAAGTTAAAGAAATTAAAAAATAGATGTCAAGTAAATTGTAATAGAAATAAAATATGGCAATTTACTTGCTTTTTTTATGTTTTTTTAATATTATTAATACGTATAGTAGAGGAGAAATATATGGATAATTTTAGGAAGAATAATAAAACAATAACATATAGTATAATGGGTATAGCCGTAATGATTGTAACATTAGTAGGAGTATCAATTGCGTTCTTCAACTATACGAGGACTGGAGCAGCAAATAATATTGGAACAGGAAGAATATATTTTAATTCCGTTCAAGGAAATACCTTAAATATTAATAATATGTTTCCCTTAAAGAGTAGCCAAGTAGAATCACAAATTGCAAGTCTTCCAGGAGTAACTCTTCAAATAGAAGGAGATACAACTTATGATGATGG
>CADCJQ010000014.1 GCA_902801795.1 uncultured Erysipelotrichaceae bacterium | reverse complement strand
TAAGATATTTTTCTAAATAATCTTTTGCATATTCACCTAATGGAACAATTCTTTCTTTGTTACCCTTTCCATTTATTAAGATAGTCATATTATATAAGTCAATATCATTTAGTGTTAAATTAACGAGTTCCGACACTCGTAAACCACTTCCATACATCATTTCTAACATGGCTTTTGTACGATAATTAAAAGGACTATCTAACTTTATGTCCATTAGTTTATCAACTTCTTCCATAGTTAAAACATTAGGTAAAAACCTACCTAGTTTTAAATTATCTATATTTTTCATTATATCATTTTGAAGTTTATCCATTTTAATTAAATATTTAAAAAAACCACGAAGTGTTGTTAAATGTCTTTCAATACTTCTCGAAGACAATTTCTTATCTTTACTTAAGTATTCTAAATAATTAGTTATATCATTTTCATCAATATCTTTAATATCTTTTTTTTCAAAATAACATTTAAAATTATCAAGATCAAATGCATAACTTTCTTTAGTTTCTTTAGATAAACCTTTTTCCAATAAAATATAATCTAAATAATCGTTTATTTCTTCTTGCATATTCTATCCTTTTACTAATACATATTAATTGTATCAAAGAAATGTTCCTAAATCTATAATTTTAGTAAAATTTATCATTAAATTATTAAAAAAGAATGATTTATTTGATAAAATAATTAGTGGTGATTAAAATGAATACTCCCTTAGCATTAAAAATGTCTCCTTTAAAAATCAGTGATATATTAGGTCAAGAGCATTTGCTTGGTAAAGATAAGATACTATATAATTTAATCAAAAATAAAAAACTATTTAGTATGATTTTATATGGAAAACCCGGAATTGGTAAAACTTCTATTGCAAAAGCTATTGTTAATGAATTAGATATTCGTTATCGTATGTTAAATGCTACTATTAATAATAAAAAAGACTTCGATGTTGTTGTCGAAGAAGCCAAACTATATAATGGTATTGTCTTAATTATGGATGAAATTCATCGAATGAATAAAGCTCAACAAGATTTGTTACTTCCTTTTATTGAAAATGGTCTTATTACTTTAATTGGAATGACAACATCTAATCCCTATCATACAATTAACCCTGCTATAAGAAGTAGATGTCATATATTTGAACTAAAACCTCTTTCAAAAAAAGATATTATAAAAGGTTTAAAAAGAGCCTCTCAAACAGAATTTTTAAAAGATATTAATATTGATAATAAATCTTTGGATTATATTGCGGAAATTGCCTCAAATGACCTTAGATATGCCTATAACATTTTAGAACTTGCCTATTATTCAAATAAAGAACATCTTATAACTGTAGATAAATTAAAAGAAATTAATTTGAAGCCTATTTTTTCATTTGATAAAAATGAAGATAGTTTTTATGATACTTTAAGTGCATTACAAAAATCCATTCGTGGTAGTGATGTTAATGCTTCTCTTCACTATCTTGGAAGACTTTTAATTGCAGGTGATTTAGAAAGTATTGCCAGAAGATTATCTGTCATTGCTTATGAAGATATTGGTCTTGCTAATCCAATGATAGGTCCTAAATTAGATGCCGCAATTAACGCTAGTTTAAGAGTTGGGATGCCAGAAGCAAGAATTCCTCTTTCTGAAATCGTTATTGAAATGAGTTTATCTCCTAAATCTAATAGTGCTGAAATTGCAATTAATAAGGTTATAGCGGATATTGAAACCGGTAAATGTGGTAATATTCCAGAACATATCAGAATTACAGCCAATGGCTATAAATATCCTCATGATTACCCTAATGCTTTTGTTAAACAGGATTATTTACCCGAAAATCTAAGAAATAAAAAATACTATATTCCTAAAGAAACAAGTCAGTATGAACGAACTTTAAAAAGTATTAATGACAATTTAGAAAAATTAAAAAACAATTAAAAAATATAATAAAAACTATTATATTTTTTTAATTATTGATAAAATAACATACATTCTTTAATTAATTTTTTTCCCATACCTAAAATATTAATGTTATCCAAATCATTAAATGGAATTAAAACAACTTTATAACTATCATCAGGATTATTTCTTTCTTTTTCTTCTCCTCCTAAAACTGGCGTACCAGAAAGATATTTTCCATAAAACCAATAACACCTACCATTAGGATAATCTTCTTTCGTAAGTTCTTTTATTATTTTGATATCGCAACAAGTTTCTTCTTTTGTTTCTCTTATTGCAGCTTCTTGATAACTTTCTTCATCTTCTACTCCCCCACCAGGAATCCTTTTATATCTTTCGATTAATAAAACTTTATCATCGATAAAAGTAATTGCCCGAGCCACTACTCTTCTTCCTTCTTCATATCTTGTCATACTTCACCTCAATATTATTTTATAAATTATTACTTATTATGTCAATTTATTATTTTAAATTATTCTTCTAAAATATTCTTTTCTTACATAAAATGTATTGGTGAAAATATGAAATTAGTTTGGCACGAAACAATTAAATCATTAATTATTATCCTATGTTTGATAATTATATCAACCTTAATTATTAATTCATTATATTACTTTGATATTATTAATAATAATGTTACGAAATATCTTAAAATGATTCTTCTTATAATATCATTTCTTATTGGTGGTTTATATATGGGAAAACATAGCCCCAATAAAGGATATTTTTATGGACTACGTTTATCTTTTATAGTAATAATTATTTTTATTACCTGTGGTATTATTTTTAATAATTTAAGTATTACTAGAATTATCTATTATTTAATAACAACTTTTTGTATTACTTTTGGTGCAATGATAGGCATTAATAAAAAAAATAATTAATTCATACACATTTCACAAATATATATTATAATTAAATTGGTGATGCAAGTGAAAGTCTTAATAATAGATGATGAAAAATTAATTAGAGAAGTTATTAAAGAATATTGTTATAATGAAAATTATGATGTTTTAGAAGCCGAAAATGGTCTTAAAGCTCTTGAAATATTAAAAGAAGAAATACCAGATGCGATTGTATTAGATATTATGATGCCTAAAATGGATGGTTACACCTTTTTTAAAGAAATGCGAGAAAAATATCATATTCCAACAATTGTAGTATCAGCAAGAAGTGATGAGTATGATAAATTAACTGGTTTTGATCTTGGAATTGATGATTATTTAACAAAACCATTTAGCCCTAAGGAATTAATGGCAAGAATTAAAGCCATTACTAAACGTTATCATAATGAAAGTGATATCTTTATCTATAAAACACTTAAAGTTGATTTTAAGGCACATGCTGTCTATATTGATGATAAAGAAATAAAAGTAACTTTAAAAGAATATGATTTATTAAAATACTTTATTAATAATCAAGGAATTGCTGTTACAAGAGATGAATTATTAAATAAAATTTGGGGATATGATTTTTTTGGAGATGACAGAACCGTTGATACACATATTAAAATGTTAAGAGCGAACTTAGGAGAATACCGTGATATGATTACCACAGTTCGTGGAATAGGATATAAATTTGTCAAAGAATAAATACCCTCTTCAAAAAAAAGTATTTATGTACTTAATTTTATTTACTTTATTTATCTTTATTGCCTTATGGCTATTTCAAATATTCTTTTTAAAATATTATTATGAATCATCAAAGAAAAATGAATTAATCAAAAGCATTAATGATGCTAAAATGTTATATGGAAATGATTTAAGTAGTTTGCTAGAAAAACTAGAAAATTATTCATATGATAAAGGAATTTGTTCAGAAGTACTTGTAGATGGTTTAGTTACTTTCACAACAAATCCTTTAAATAGAGGATGTTTAAGTTTTTATAATAAAAATACAAATGTAAAAGAATTACAACAAGAATTTATTGATAGTAATAAAACTAGTAATATAATTAAGATAACTAATCCTCTTAATAAAACTAAAGTATTAATTTATGGTGTTAAAATAGATGATAAAACAGTTATTTTTTCTAATACTAGTATCGAGCCAATCGATTCAACCGTTAATATATTAAAGAAAAACTTAATGATTATAACCTTTTTAACAATAATTATATCAAGTATAATGGCTTATTTTATAGCGGATAAACTTACAAAACCTATGACATTATTAACAAAAAAATCTAAAGAATTATCTAAAGGTAATTTTAATGTTAATTTTAAAGTTAATACTGATATTAACGAAATTCATGATTTATCAGAAAGTCTTAATTATGCAAAAGATGTTTTAAAAAAGAATGATGATATAAGACGTGATTTAATGGCCAATGTCTCACATGACTTGAAAACACCACTTACGATGATTAAAGCATATGCCGAAATGATACGTGATTTAACTTATAAAAATGATGAAAAAAGAAATAATGATTTAAATATTATTATTGATGAAGTTGATCGACTTAATATATTAGTTAATGATATACTAAGTTTATCTAAATTAGAAAATAATATTGAAGAAACAAACAAAGAAGAATTCGATTTAGTAAAAATGATAAGTGTTATCATTAATCGATTTAAAATATTTAGTATAACGCAAGACTATGAGTTTATCTTTAACTCTCCTTCTGAAGTAATAATTTATGCTGATAAACAAAAAATGGAACAAGTATTATATAATTTAATTGGTAATGCAACAAATTATGCCGAAAAAAACAAAAAGATTTATATTACAATTTTACAAAAAGAAAATATTAGAGTTTATATTGCCGATACAGGTCCTGGAATAAAAAAAGAAGATATTGATAAAATATGGGATAAATACTATAAAGCAGATAAAAAACATAAACGAAATACCATTGGTACAGGACTTGGCTTATCAATAGTAAAAAATATTTTTGAATTACATCATTATAAATATGGTGTTATCTCCAAAAAAAATAAAGGAACAACTTTCTATTTTGAAATAAAAAAAAGTGATTAAATATATCACTTTTTCTATGCATAATTATTTATGTTGACAAATATAGACAACTATAATATAATAAAAGCAATTGTCAGGGGGATAATATGGAAATATCAAAAAAAGAATTATTAGAGGCTTACCAAAATAATAATTTAGAATTATTTAAAAAATTATTTAATGAATACTTAAATAATGGCTATGGATTAAGTTTTAGTATTTTAGCATGCTTTATAATGACTTTAATTAAAGAAAGAAAATATGATGAAGCATATAAACTAACTAAATGGATTGAAAATAATAATCAATATTCTAGTAAAGACTATACCCTATTTTGCTTTTATTTATTTTGTTTTATGCCAAAAGATGCTGAACGACTTTATAAGAATAAAAATATAAAAATTAAAAATAAGGCATATTTAATTCGTACATATTTGTTACAAGGTAAAATTAATGAAGCCCAAAAATTAGTTGATGAATATCTAAAAAAAGATTATTCTATTGAACTACTAGAATTAAAAAAACTAATTGAAAATAATCTAACTCAAAATGCTTTTATAGAAACCGCCTATAATTCTTTTATTGAAAATGGTAATAAACTTGAACCTGGTCATATTGTTTATTTAAAACATGCTCCAGAAAGCCTTGCAAAAATAGAAATGGATGATAAAGGAAGTAAAAGGCCTTATATGATATGGAAAATTGAAGAAGAAAAATTATCTCTTTTTCCAGTAACAACCAATACTAAAAAAGGAAGACATAAATTATATGCCCAAAATTATCCTAATAGTATTGGCGATCGTGTTATTAAAGATAACTTATGTTTTACAACAAAAGATAATGTTATATCAGTAACGGATAAAGTTTTAGAAGATGATTTACGAATTATCTTAAAAAATATTTATTACAAAACATATTTTAATTCTGAAGAGTCTAAAATTGCTAATAATGAGTTTATGCAAGAATACGGAAAAGATGTTAAAAAATATGATATTATAAAAACTGTTAACTTAAATACTAAAGAAATGAAGTGTTACTTTGTTCTTAATATAGAAAAAGATGCTTATAACGTTATTGAAGTAAGTAAAGATGATTATAAAGTAATCTCTGATAAAACAGAAAAATTTTCTAAAGAACAATTAATTTTTGGTGTTACTAATCTTTTAGCAGAACAAATAGAAAATATTATGAAACAAATAAATCCTAAATTATTAGTAAAATCATTAAAAGGAAAGAAAATCAACACTATTGAAGGAAAATATATTGTTCTTGATGAGAATGAAAATTACTGTATTTGCATCAACGAATTATATTCTCCATTTTACATTTCATTAATTCCTATTAAAAAGAAAGATGTTATTAATGTTATAGAAGAAGTTTCTATGGAAGAATTAGAAAATATCAAAAAATTAGTTGAACAAAATGGTAATTATAATTTAAAAAAATATATTAAAAAATATAAATAAAAAGCTCATATTAAATTATGAACTTTTTTTAAATTCTTTTATTTTATTATAAATACTTTCTTCATCTAAATGATATATTTTTTCTATTTCATCAATATTACCATGTTGAAGGTAAATATCAGGATATCCAATAGATAATACTTTATCTTGATTAAAATATTTTTTAATTGATTCCCCTAACCCAAATTCTACATCATTATCTTCCATTGTTACTAATAGTTTTGTTTTATCAAAAGAATGCTTAATCGTTTTTATATCTAATGGCTTTAAAAATCTTGCATTAATTACTTCGACATTAATATTATCTTTTTGTAATCTTTCCGCAACATGATGAGCCCGAGATACCATTTTTCCAATTGCAACAATTGTGATATCAGTTCCTTTTTTTATAACTTCACTTTCACCATAAGTTATATTACTATTAGACCAATTAATTGTATCATCTTCTTTTCCTTTAGGATAACGGATAGCAACTGGTCCATCATAACTAATAGAAAATTCTAACATTTTCTCTAGTTCCTTAAAGTTTTTAGGAGCCATAATTGTTAAATTAGGAATTGTTTTTAAATATGATAAATCATATATACCATGATGTGTTTCACCATCATTACCCGTATTACCTGCTCGATCAACACAAATAATAACATGTTTTTTTGTTAAACAAATATCATGAAATAATTCATCATAACCACGTTGTAAAAAAGATGAATAAAGTGGTATTACAGGTATCAAACCATTAGATGCCATTCCCGCAGCCATTGTTAAAGCATGTTCTTCACAAATTTCAACATTAAAAAATCTTTTGGGATAAATTTTAGCAAATTCTTCTAAACCAGTCCCCTCTTCCATCGCTGCCGTTATTGCCACAATTCTATTATTTTCTTTCGCAAGTTCAATTAGTTTCTTTCCCATTACCAATGAATAATCTAATCCTTTATTTTTTAATGCTTTACCTGTTTTAATATCAAAAGGTGCTACTGCATGATACTTATTGGGATTTTTCATTGCCGGATTATAACCATTTCCTTTTTTTGTTATTACATGAACAAGAACTGGTCCATTAATATTAAAAGCACTTTTAAATAAATCTTCCATATCAGAAATAGAATGACCATTAATTGGTCCTAAATACGTAAAACCAATGTTTTCAAAATACATATTTCTAATCATTAATCCTTTAATACGTTTTTTTATATAACTTATAAAACGATATAAATATTTGCCTATTAAAGGAAGTTTTAATACCATTCTTTTTATTTTATTATTTGATTTAACATAAAACTTTCTTGTACGAAGTTTGGATAAGAATTTACTTAAACCACCACTATTTTTAGAAATACTCATTTCATTATCATTTAAGATAACCATTAAATTTGTATTGCTTATACCTGCATCATGCAATGCTTCTAGTGATAAACCACTTGTTAAGGCCCCATCACCAATAATTGCCACTACTTTTTCTTTCGTTTTTTTAATATCTCTTGCTCGTGCAATCCCCAAAGCTACGGATATTGATGTACTAGAATGTCCAACATCAAAAGTATCATAAATTGATTCTTTACTTCTAGGAAAACCTGCAATACCATTTGTTTTTCTTAATGTCGTAAATTTATCTTTTCTTCCAGTTAGAATTTTGTGAGTATAACATTGATGTCCTACATCCCAAACTACTTTATCTTTCGGTAAATCTAATATTGAATAAAGAGCAATTGTTAATTCAATTACCCCTAAATTAGATGCTAAATGACCTCCATTTTGTGATACAACAGATAGTATCAAATCATGTATTTCTTTAGCTAAAACTTCTTTTTCTTCTTTTGGTAATTTCTTTAAATCTTTAGGATAATTTACTTTATCTAAAATCATATAATCATCTCGGTTTCAAATAACAATTATATCATATAGTTAATAAAATACCAAACAAAAAAATTTTTTATCATCTTTACAAAGTTTATTATGATAATCTCAAAGATATCAATTTGACACAATTTGACACTTATGATATAATATACAATGATTTTTTGAATTAATATATTTCAAAAAAGAATTTAAGGGGGATTTTATGGAAGGTCGAACAAAACTTAACTATGGTAACAAACATGGTTTAATTACAATAAAAGATATTCATTATATGTTTAGCATTATTAACGCAAATATAAGTGATGAAGAAAAAGCAATTCAATTATATTCCTTTTGTAATGATTCAAATTTAATTAATAATATTAAATTATATGATTATTTAGAACTTGAGGAAATTAATCAATTAAAAAAAATATTAGAAATATATCGAATTTATGAACAAAAAGGATTATTTAAACAATTAAAAAATATATATAAATGTACTTTAGAAGAAATTGCTTTAAGATTACAAAAAATAAACTTATTAAATGAAAAATTTTCTTCTAATGAAAGTGATTATAAAAAGATTGACTTTTTTCTAAAACTTTTTGCAAGTCCTGAAGAATTTCGTAAATCATATACATTATTTATTAAATTTGGTAAAAAAGATAAACGTTTAGATTCTGCAAGAGAAGCGTTAAATAATTATGAATATTTATATAATAAACTTCGTGTATATGAACTAGATGGAATTATTGATGATGTTAGATATCTTATGAGTATCGAAAACTATCAAAAAAATTATTCCTATGCTAAATTTGTTATTGAATACTATATTAATTCATCTAATAGTTATAAAGAAACAGATTTCTTCTCTACACTAGGAATAGATAAAGATATCTTTAATTATTGCATAGAAACAATTGAATATTTAGATAAAGACCTATATAATAAATTTTTAATGAAAAAAGAAGAAAACAGAAAGACACGTTGTTTAAAAATTAGTGAAACACTTACTAATTTAGCCTATGGTATTAAAAATAACGAATTACCAAACGGTACACCTTTTGATTTACTAGAATTTATTAAAAGAATACCATTTAAAAAATCAAAAAACTTTGTTAACGAACTAGTAACTTTTTTAGAAAGAAACAATCCACAAGATAAAGATATAATTATAAACTATCTATATTTAAATAAATTACATTTACCATCAGCTTTAGCACCTTTAGACATTAAAGATATTTATACAACTAAAAATATCATTAACGGAAAAGAGCTTACTAATGAAGATAAAAATAATATTATTAATTATTTAAAAGTTAATAATATACCATTAGTTAATAAAGCTTATTCATTTGCTAAAATAAAATATTTAAATGGTGAAATTGATTTAGAAACTACAAAACAAGTAGCAATACTATTAAAAAAGAAGGAAATTACCTTAATACCAAGTAAATAAAATAACTATAAATATCTGAATAATTTAAAAAGATAATCCATCTTAAAGATTATCTTTTTTTTCTTATAAATATGATTGCATTCCCTTTGAACGACTTGGATGTCTTAATTTTCGAAGAGCCTTCGCTTCAATCTGTCTTATGCGATCTCTTGTGACACCAAATTCTTTGCCAACTTCTTCAAGAGTATGACATCGTCCATCTGCCAGTCCAAAACGAAGACGTAATACTTTCGCTTCTCTTGGAGTTAAACTATCTATTGCATCATTAATTGCATCACTTAATAAATCATTATATATTCCTTGTACTTCTTTCTCGTACATTGCTAATTCTTCATCAGTTAAAAGCTTTTCATCTATTTCTTCATAATCATCTACTTCATCATCACCATAAGTCATTTGATAATTAGCATCTACAAGATATTCATCATAACTTGTATCATTTTTAGGAAAAATAAAGGACATTGGATAAACATCTGCCATATGAAGATAATTTAAAGCACTTGTCTCGCTCATATCAAGCATACCATATTTAGCTAAATCACTGACGGTTACTTCCCTACCTAACATTCTGCCAGTATTTTCAAGAAGTAATTTAACCTTCTTTTTATTCCAATAATTTCTCCAGCTATAACCACCAGTTAATTCTTTAAAATTATGCGCTACCGCTCTATCCATATAAACATAAGCAAATGTTGAAAAACGATATCCTTTCTTATAATCAAATTCCTTTATTGCTTCCCAAAGAGCTAAATAACACGTTTGAAATAATTCTTCTGTTTCAACTAGCAAATCACTGTATCTTTGACGAATAAAACCATTTACCAACTTTGTATTTCTCTTAATTAATTCTGTTTCTAATTCTTTTTCTTCACCAATTATAGTAATTATTTCACTATTATTTACTTTACCATTACATGCATCTTCATATGCCATTGTAGTCTTTGATAAATCATCTAAAATCTTTTTATATTCTTCATAAATAGTATTATAACGAATATTCATTTTAGGATTAAGCGAATGCTTTTTATACAATGCTTCAATGTCCTTATTATCAACTTTTCCTTCTTTAGAAGTAATCAAATTATCTAATTCTTCAACATATGCTAATATATTATCAATCATCGGATATTTAATTTTAAATTTCGTTAATAAATTTAAAGTTTTTTCTTTATCTTTTCTTAATTTCTTAATAGTATCATTTTTTAATTTTTCAATCTTTTCAAGATATTCATCACGAAGTTTAAATTTTTCTTTCTCTTCACTTTCCGTCATTGGATATAATTCTCCACCAACAGGATGATGAACACCACTATAACTATCGCCAACAACTACCTCTTCTTGCGATATTCCATAATAATCATAGATTTCTTTAATTTCATCAACTTTCGCGAAATAACCTCTTTCTAAATTTCTTCTTAATTCCTCATGAGGAAAAATGAAGTATGATGAACTCCTAATAATATCAAGAGGTATTCCTTTTTTTAATAAATAAACAATATTCTTTTCAACAATTCTTTTTCTATCAAAACCATTATCTACTTCATTACGATAATCAATACTCATTTTTATCTTCCTTTCTTTTTTTCAAAATATTGAATTGAATTTATTTGATATTTTTTTAACAAATCATTTATTTCCTGACGTTTTTCTTTATCAAGTTTACTTTCAAAAATTTGATATTTCTTAGCAAGATCTATCTCAAAAGGATTATCTCCTTTAACTAACGGAAAACGTTCATTTTCTTTAATAAAACTTACGAATTCTTGATAAAAAATTTCTTTCTTTTTTTCAAAATACCTAATTGTATTCATTTGACATTTTTTTAATAAACGATTTATTACCTGACGTTTTTCTTTATCAAGTTTGTTTCCATAAATTTGATATTTCTCAGCGAGATCTATTTCAAAAGGTGTATCACCTATAGCAGATGGAAAACGTTCATTTTCTTTAATAAAGCTTACAAAATCATCATAGAAATCTTCTTTTTGGAAACCACTTAAAGATTTTTTTACCATACTAGAAAATGCACTCTTTTCTTCTTTCGTCATAACATCTTTAATTAATAAATATTTTCTTACTAAAACATCACTTTCAATATCCATCCCCATTTGTGGTTCTTTACCATTATTTTTTATATATAAAAGATATTCATTTATAAAATCTTGAACATTAATATGGTTATTTTCTAAGGTATTTTTTCTATTTATTCTATTTATTTCATTAATCAAATCAAGATTTTCCTGTTTTTTTTCAGAAAATATAATAAGTTCTTCCAAAGACTGCATTTCTTCCTCATTTAAAAGTTCTCTTAGTGTTTTTTTAGTTTTTACTAATTTATTTATCATTTCTTGAAACATTATTTTTCCAAGAAGAATCATCCGATACTCTTTAAGTTCTTCTTTTTCACTTTCTAATAAATAAATATCTTTAAAATCAAGTTCTTTCCTTGGGTTAGCCGCAATCTCTTTTTTTAATTCAAACATAGTTTTTTTCTTCAATTCTTTGTTTAAATCATGAATGCTATCATCACGACCATTATGATAAAATTTAGGATTTAATTTTTTATATAAGAGAACATCTAATTTATCCATTCTTTCATTTTGTCTTCTTTTTAGAATAATTTCACTATATAATTCTTTAGCTTCATCTAACGACATATCACCATTTAAATATAATTCTTCTATAGAAAGCGGTATACCTAAGTTATTTAAAGTACTAATATATTTTTTTATTTCTATAGAACTTGCACTAGCTAGGTAATCTCTTATATAATGCGATTCCTTACTATTTTCTTCTGGTCTTTTATGATAAGTTCTTACATATTCTAGAAACAAATCACGTTTTTTAATATTTTCGCGATATCTTCTTTCTGCAATATTTAAATAGGCATTTTCTTCACTTTTTACATTACTAAGGTATATTCCATAATTTTCATAAATATAGGATATTAAATGATATGGAATAATACTTTGATTACTATGTAAATACCTTTTAACCATTTCTTTTTGATATTCATGGTTATTACCATTTAAGTAATTTATTAATGTTGCTGTTCTTAATAAAATTTTGAATAATCCTTCATCAATAAAATCACTTTTTTTTAAAATTCTGATTTTTTTAACAAAAAATTCGTATTCAAAATTATCAATTTGACCATTCTTTATTTCTTCCATAACTTTGTCATAAAGCATACTTAATTCATCTTGATTAAGAACACTATTACTTACTATTTTCTCATCTAATGTTAATGTAACATCATTTTCTTCTAAAGTATTAGTAATAACCTTTGTCCAATAAGAAGTTTTACCTTCAAAGAAAGTTTGATACTTTTTATATAGTTCACTTTCTTTAACTTCATCTGGTCTTCTTTTATTCTTTTTAATAAACTCTTTTATTTTATTACAGCTTATTTTATTAAAAGCCTCTTCTTTTTCATAAAATGATTGATATTCTCCTAATAATTCCTTACGTTTTTCATAAGTCATATTAATTTTTTTTGGCAATTCAATATTTAATTCTAGTAATAATTCAAATTGTTTGTTCGTTACATAAATTGCATATTTATGTAAATTACGAAGGGCTTTTTTAATACGTTCATCTAAAACACTATTATTTAATGCAAGATATTCGTCTGGATGTTCATCTAAATACTCTTTTAATATTTTAAGATATCCATCAATTTGCAATACTTTATTATCTAAAATACTTTTTAACTCTGGATATTCTTTTAAAGATATTATCCTACTTATCATATTAAGACTACGTTCTTCTAACATATCTAGTTCTATACCATTAAGATATTTATGTTTTATCATCTCTAAATAGGCATCTATTTCCTCTTTTTCAGGAAAATCTCTTAATAGTAATTTTTCTTCAATATTTAATGGATAATTAGCATCTTTTAAGTATTTATTTAAAACTTTATAATTTATACTACTTAAAATATTACGGTATTTTAAAACGATATCTTCTTGATTATTTCTTTCATTATGTATAATATAATATGAATTATATTCTTTCATAAAAGTATCTAATTCAATATCACGTGCTTTCTTTAAACTTCCATATTTCTTTATTTTTTCTAACTCTTCATCATCTGTTTGCGCATTAATTATAATTATTCCTAAACGATTCAATTCTAAGAAATCATCAATAGTTAGTTTATCCGCTAATTTCTGTAAATTACGATATATCGCCAAATGTTCTTTATCAATTTGATGATTTTTTAATAAATACATAAAGTTACCAGAAAGATTTTCACAATATATTTTTAAAATATTAATATATTTTTTAATATTTTCCTTATTAAAGTAATTATCATCTAAAAATTCATTAATTCTTGTTAAACTATCTATTACTTCAGTACCTTCTTCTATTATTTTGAATCTATTAACTATTTTCTCGTAATACCCTACGTTATCTTTTTCTTCTTTAATTTTTTCTTTAGTTTCGGTTAATAACTCTTTATATAAATTATAGATAATATCTATACTAGTAGCATTACCAGCTAAATCAAATACTTTAACTTGTTTTTTTCTTGAAGCAAAAGATAAAACTCTTCCAAGTTGTTGTAAATAAAGAATAGGACTTGAAGTCTTACGTAACATAAAAATACCATCAACATTTTTTATATGTAAACCTTCATTAAACATATCAACTGCTAACATTATTTTTAAAGAATTACTATCATCAGTTTCAAATTTATTTATTTCTTTTTGATTATCACTATTTTTTTTACCACTATGAACATCATATACTTTAATATCATCAATATCTTTAAACCAATATTTTACTTCTTCTATTTTACGTATTAAATCATCAATATCTTTGCAAAAAACAATATATTTTTCACCACTTTTAATATCATAATTTTTCATCAAATTACCAATATTATATTGAATACTTGTTGTTTTTCTTAAATTTCTAACTTGTTCTCTTATTCCATCTAACTCATGATATTGTCTCAATCTATATAATTTTGTTTCTACCTTCAATAATTCTTCTTCATAGTTTCTATTGAAATTAACATAAAATGGTGCTGGTAATATTTCTTTTAAAATTGCTTCTGAAATAGATAAACGAGATACAACGTTTCCATTAAAATACTCTTTAGCAACGTCCATATAATCATCTAAATATCTAATTCCTGTTGCAGTTATTCCAATCATTTTTTTATCATCAGATAACGTTACTAAATCACGTAAACCAGCAACTACTTCTCCCCATTTAGAAGCTCCACAATGATGAGCCTCATCAAAAATAAAACAATCATAATTTTCAAAATACCAGTTAGCATCATGCTTTGGTAAACTGCTATATAAAACACAATCTAATTTTTCATATAAATCTTTTGATGTATGAAATGATGGCATATCACGATTAACTAACTGATTAAACATTGCATCGTGCATAGTTACCCAAAGAACTCTTTTACCTATCATATTATTGGCTAAATATTTGATCATAATAGGACTTTTTCCCGTTCCAGTAGCTCGCTCTAAAAAAGCAAAATTATCATCTTCTAATCCGTTTATTAAAGCCTTATAACCTTCTTCGTTATGAGGAAATAAAGAGATATCGTCCATACTATCACCACACTTTTCTATGATATAAGTATACCAAATCGTATTCATTTAATCAACAAATATATAGAAAAAACAATTGTTATTTTACTAACAACTGTTTTTATAATCACTTCAGTAATTCCTCTAGTTTTTTCTTTTCTTCCATAAGTTTTTGACGATCTAGTTCTACTATTTTAGAAGGAGCCTTATTAACATAATTAGGATTTGCTAGAAGTTTCTCTCTTCTGTTTATCGAATCAGATAACATTTTAATTTGGGCATCTTTAGCAACTTTTTCTGCTTCTGTTTCAATTTTTTCAAAGAAAATTGTGGCTTTAGTTCTTTTAGAAAATACTTTATATGCTTTAATACCTAATGGTTTTTTAACAAGATTATCACCTAATTTTAGCATTTTAACTATTAAATCATTATCATCTTCTGTATCAAACATAACCTTAGCATCTTTAGAAATATTATTTTCAGCTTTTATATTTCTAAAACTTTTAATAAATTCTACAGAATCATCAACCGCTTTTTCTTCTATTTCAAAAACTAATTTCTTATCATATTTAGGATATTCTGATATCATAATATCCTCACTATCTTTAACAGGTAAACTAGAATATATTTCATCTGTTAAATAAGGCATAAATGGTTGTAACATTTTAAGTATTCCTGTTAAAACAAAACATAAAGTTGACTTAGTACTTGATGTATCAACGGAATATTTTGCCATTTCAATATAGTAATCACAGAAATAGTTCCATGTAAATTCATATATTGCATTTCCGGCATTATTAAATTCAAATTTATCCATAAACTTCTTAACTTCATGAAGGGTATGTTCATATTTTGTTAAAATCCATTTATCTTCAGGTTTTAAACCAATTAACTTAATTTCTTTTAAATCTTCAATATTGGTAAGAACAAAACGAGAAGCATTCCAAATTTTATTAATATAATTCCATGAAGATTTTATCTTTTCTTCATCAAAACGCATATCCGTACCTGGTGCAACATCCGTTGCAAGATAATAACGAAGAGCATCGGCACCATATAAATTAACCATATCAAATGGATCAATTCCATTACCTAAACTTTTACTGAATTTTCTTCCTTGTTTATCACGAATAAGTCCATGTATTAGACAAGTTTCAAATGGACGTTTTCCAAGCAAATTCTCCCCTTGAAAAGTCATCCTATTAACCCAGAATGGAATAATATCATAACCTGTTACCAAACAATTATTAGGATAATATTTTTCAAGTAACTTCGTATTATCTGGCCATCCTAAAGTTGCAAAAGGCCATAAAGCACTAGAAAACCAAGTGTCAAGAACATCTTCATCTTGTATCCATCCTTCTTCTTTAGGCGCTTCCATACCTACATAAATTTCATCACCTTTATACCAAGCTGGAATTCTGTGTCCCCACCATAACTGTCTTGAAATACACCAATCATAGGTTATTTCCATCCAATGGTTCATTGTTTTTTCGTATCTATTTGGTACAAAATTTACTTTTTCATCTTTTTTCTTTTGAGTGGCAAGTACCTGGTCTGCTAGTGGTCGCATTTTTACAAACCATTGTTTCTTTATCATTGGTTCTACCATAACACCAGTACGTTCTGAATGGCCTACTTCATGTACTAATGGTTCAACTTCAAGAAGTAATCCTTCTTTTTCTAAATCTTCTAGTACTTCTTTTCGACATTCTTCTCTTGTTAATCCAACATATTTACCAGTATTTTCATTCATTGTCGCATCATCATTCATTATAACAATTCGTTCTAAATTATGACGAAGACCTACTTCAAAGTCATTAGGGTCATGAGCAGGCGTTATTTTAACACAACCTGTACCTTTTTCCATATCAGCATGTTCATCAGTTATAATAGGTATTTTACGTCCTACAAGTGGTAATATAACATTTTTACCAACATACTTTTTATATCTTTCATCCTGTTCATTTACCGCAACTGCTGTATCACCAAATAATGTTTCAGGACGTGTTGTAGCAACATCTAAATAATCAGAAGTTCCTTCTATTTGATATTTTAAATGATAAAAAGCACTTTTTTCTTCACTATAAATAACTTCTTCATTAGAAAGTGCAGTCTGGGCTACAGGATCCCAGTTAATAATTTTCTCTCCTCGATAGATTAATCCTTCATTATAATAATCAACAAAAACTTTTCTTACGGCTTTACTTAATCCTTCATCAAGAGTAAATCTTTCTTTTGAATAATCAAGCATAATTCCCATTTTAGCCCATTGTTCTCTTATAATATCGCCATGTTCTTTTGTCCAAGCCCAACATTCATCAAGAAATTTTTCTCTTCCATATTCATATTTATTAATACCTTTATCTTTTAATCTCTTAACTACTTTTGCTTCCGTTGCAATAGCAGCATGATCCATTCCAGGTAACCATAAAGTATCATATCCTTCCATTTTCTTATAACGAATAATAATATCTTGCAAAGTTACATCCCAAGCATGTCCTAAATGAAGTACTCCCGTAACATTTGGTGGTGGAAGTACTATACAATATGGTTTCTTTTTACTATTTTCATCACACTTAAAATAACCTTTTTCCATCCATTTATCATATTTTTTATTTTCAACTTGTGTATGATCGTATTTTTTCTCTAACATCTTTTCTCTTCCTTTCTTTTATCTTATTTAATAATTCATTAAATAATTCTTTTTTATCTTCTTCTACATCAATAATACTTAATAATCTTCCTAAATAACCATTATTAATAGCAATATCAAAACTCTCATCAAAATATAAATCTTTTATAAAACTTAAGTAAAAGATTGTTGAATCCGTATTTCCTTTACTAACAATATCTTTAATATGAATTGTTTCATCATTTAAGTAATTATCCAATAACTTCTTATTAGGTTCAGCCTCTAATTTTAATCTTTTAACTTTATTTTGATAATTTAAAGCTATCATATCCATATTATCCATAATATTAGATGATAAATTATCACCACCACTACGAATATATATAATATCCAATTTATCCATATCACGAATCATTTTACAAAACAATTCTTCTCGTTCATTTAAATTATCATCTAAATCTTTTTTATTATGATAATATAGAGCCTTTCTAATTAATAAGTAATCATCTTCATCAACATCAAATTCCTTTATTAATCCATCGTTAAATAATATCTTATTACTATAAGCCCCATGATCAAAAGTTAAGTTATTAAAAGCACATTGTTGTTCTTTATTCCTAACTATTTCACGAAATCTTCCTAAATCATGAAATAAACCTATTTTAAAAGCCAAAATAATATCTTCTTTTGATAAGTTAAGTCTTTTCGCTAATAATATCATTAAACAAGCGACCCGAGCGGAATGTGAATATTTTTTTATCACATTTCTATCTGTTAAATCATAATTACTTAATATATAATTAGTAAACTTTTTATAATAATTTTGCATAAAACCCTCCTAAAGAAAAAAACTTCTAGATATAGGAGCACTTACGTGTGGTACCATCCTATTTCATAGAAGTCTATGCACTTAATATCTTAATGCGATTAACATTATACTCTACTTAATTTCAAATATACTCCTCAAAAGCTACCTTCAATAATCTTCTTAAAACTTTTCACCAACCAGTTTTTCTCTTAAAAGAATAATTATTTACTCCTCTTTTTCATCGGATTTACTATATCTTACTTCAAAATTAATATTTTTGCAAGTTTATAATACAAATATTGTTAAAATAATAGCAATTAAGGCTACTACAGTTACTGTAATATAAAACCAATTACCGGTAAATTTCTTTATTTTAATCTTAGAAATATGTAAAAAACCTACAACAGGAACTAATACAGTATAAATGATTGTTGGATTAAAATTAACAAATTTTCCTATTAACCAAACAAGTCCAAAGACAGGAACACTAACAGGAACAGGAAGTCCACTATATGTTTTAATCGCCTTATCTTTATCACTCATCGCAACATTAAAGTATCCAAGTCTTACAATACCACAAACAACATACAAAGCAAGTAAAATAATTTGATATACTTCTCTTAAACCACATAGATATATGGTAATCGCTGGAATAGTTATAAAACAAATAACATCCGCTAAAGAATCAATTTGCACACCAAACTCTTTTTCTTTATCTGTACGATTTTTAATACTACGTGCTACTTTTCCATCAAACATATCGCAAACTGCTGCAATAATCATTCCAATAAAACTATAGTCAATATTACCTGTATTAAAAGTTAATAATAAACCTCCAACAGCAATAAAAGCTCCACAATATGTTATATAAACTGACTTATTCCAATATCCTAACATAACTACACATCCAAATTATGATATACTTCTGATACATCATCAATATCACTTAAGGCTTCAATTAAATTCATAACCTTTTCCGTTTTTTCATCATCAAGACTTATCTTGTTATCAGCAACATAAGTTATTTCACTAGTTAAAAATTCATTAATACCTTCACTTTCAAAAGCTTCTTTTACTTTAATAAAATCAGCTGGTTCTGTATAAACAATATAAACGTCATCTTCTTCTTTAACATCTAAAGCATCATTTGATATGGCAATATCCATTACTTTATCAAAATCATACTTATTTTCCATTTCAATAACTCCAAAACGTTTAAACATATAACTAACACTACCGTCAGTACCTAAGTTTCCTCCATGTTTTGTAAGTGTTGATCTAACAAGCATCGCCGTACGATTACGGTTATCGGTTAAGCAATCAACCATAATAGCAACACCACCTGATGCATAACCTTCATATCTTATTGATTCAAAGTTAACATCATTTCCTGCTCCAATAGCCTTATCAATCGCTTTTTGGATATTATCCTTTGGCATATTATTACTTCTTGCTTTTTCAACGACAGCACGAAGTGACGCATTACTTTCAATATCACCATTCGTACCTCTTGCAGCCACCATAATCTCTTTCGCTATTTTTTGAAATATTTTTCCACGTTCAGCATCAATCAATCCTTTTTTACGATGAATTGTTGCCCATTTACTATGTCCACTCATTCTTTCACTCCTAACTTAAATAATTCATTAATACCGGTCCTAAAATCAATAATAGTAATAAAGGTATAAAGAATATTACTGATATAACACTAATTTTAAGAGGTATTTTGGAAATATAGGCTTTAGCCTCCAATATTTTAGTTTCTCTTAAATAATCTAATTGATTATTTAAAGTTCCTATAATGTTATTACCATAACTATTAGCTTCTTTAATATTTAATAAAATATTTTTAATTGTATCACTTGGAATTCTTCCTTCCATATCCGTTATCGCTTCATTAAAACTTTTACCATATTCAATATCACTCATCATTTTCTTAAATTCATTTGATAAATCTGAATCAATATTTTCACAAGTTAATTTAATGGCATTATACAAGTTATTACCAGATTCTAATGATAAAGAAAGTATCTCAAAGAAATACATAGCATCTTGCTCAAGTCTTTTTCTTCTTTTTAATATTTTTCTTTCTAACGTAATATTTGGTAAGAAAATATAATATAAAATAACAACAATAGGTCCTAAAATATATCCCCATTCAATAAAATATATTATCACAAAAAAGATAATAATACTAGTTATTAAACGCAAATTAAGAAATTTTAATACATCTTTTTCATTATTTATTCCTAAAAAGCGCATTCTTTTTTCAATATCATCTTTTGAATACTTACTATAAATATTCCTACTTAGTTCTTCTATTCGCATATTAATACTCCTTTAATCTCATTATTCTCTTAACAAGAATAATATAAGAAACATAAATTACTAATATTAAAACAACAATTAAAATACCTAATGGATTAACAAACAATGGCATAAAATATGTACTATCAAGTATAAAGATTACTAATGTAAAGATTATTGGTATAAATACTAATATTCGATATAAAGCCTTTGAAGCCGCACTTAAATTCTTTAATTCATCTTCAAGTTTCTTATTATTAAAGATAGTTTTCTCTATTGAATCAAAGACATCAATAATATTACCACCCGTTTTATTTAATATTGTAAGTGATGTTGTAATATACTTAACTTCTTTTAAATCAACTCTTTTATTAAATCTTTCAAAAACAACTTCAATCTCAAGTCCATAATTTAAGTCTTCTGACATTTTTTCAAATTCTTTCTTTAATGGTCCATCAATTTCTTTTGCAACAATCTCAATTGTTTGTACAATACTTCTTCCTGATTTGAAACAATTATTCATAATGGTAATTGTCTTTAATAAATCATTTTTCATCCAATAATTAATATATTTCTTTTTCGTTAATAAGAAAATATCAAGTGAAAAGAATCCTAAGGAAAAGGCAATAATTATTCTAGAGAACGTTACATGATCATTTTGAATAAATGTACTAACTAGTAAAATAAAGATAAAGGCAAATCCTAAAATAAACTTTGTTGTTACATAATCCATTGCCTCTTTTATTAATTTATTTTCTTTATTTAAATACTTTTCATATTTCAAAGAATATTTTCTTAAATCACTACTCTTAGCTAATACTTTCTTAAATTTCGTTCTAATCTTAACATAAAAAGAAACTATTATATCAAATAAACTATGTCGTTCACTATCTTTACTAATCGCATACTTCGTTAATCTTTTATTTAAACGATTAACTTTATATTCATGATAAAACCATAGAAAAACAACTATAAATATTACAATAACTATTGTATTAATAATTAATTTAACTGAATTATAAAACGACATAATTTCACCTCATTTCTAATAACCTTAAAGAAACAAGAAATAACTTTCGTTGCTTCTTTAAAATTATTATCAAAATAATAATTTTAATTACCTCCCATCTTACTTAATTGCAAGATGGGAGCATGTCTTCTTACATATTTCCCTTTTCGTTATATATACTCCGAGCATCGAAAGGGTTTTCGAAGCTCTTACTTCTGTCCCTTTTCTCTAGCCCACTTCAATGTGGTGTGGAACTTAGTCTTTCTTTTTATTTTATCTTATCAAGTATGGAGATGTACTAGTTCCATCACCACTAATTACAGGCGTTCCAGGTTTAAGTGAAACGGCGGGACGAAGCCCAGAGGGGGGGGCGTTGTACACGCGGTTGTAGTTCAAGCCGCCATAGCTGCTCACATTGAACCCGTAGGCGTCGACGCTGAAGAAGTAAGAAGGCGACAAAGACCAATAATATGATCCTGTATTTAAATAAAATCCGCTACTACTTCCTGCCAATCCTCCTGCTAAAACCATTTCATCTTCTGTTAGAAGCGCAGCAGGATATTGTAATTTTTGATTTCCTTTTTGATTACTTACCGTAAATGCATCATTTTTATTTACACATCCTAAACTTGGTTGATTTTTAGTTGCATTATTAGTTGAATATCCACTTCTTTGATATGAACCATAATACAAGTCCGTTGATAAATCTCCTCCATTTGCTATCCATCCATTATTATTGCCACTTCCCATACTTCTATCATTACACCATATTGTATCTTCTAGTTTTCCTGTATAGCCTGTTAAATTTTCTCCATACCATGCATCAATTTGGTTTTTTGCATTTGATGGATTAGTATTTGTTTGCATTTTTGATATTGCTTCTTCTATTCCATCACCATCAGTTAAAGTTATGTAGTATTTTGTACCTGTTCCATAATATACATACCTTAACTCTTGGCATGTTGCATTAGCATCAGGGTTATTACAACTATAATGATGGGTAGCATTCGGCGTGGTTACAGTTGCATCTACTAATTTATATTTTTCTCCATCCCATGTAAATCCACTTCCAAATTTTGCTCCACTTGTCCAATTTGCTGTACTATATTCATATACTGTTCCCCACATATATCCATTATATGCTGGTGATGTATTTAGATTTGTTCCTGAAAAGGCAAATGTATTTGTTCCATTTAACGTTATTTGTGTATCTGTTCCTACATTATCACAACCATTAGAAGTTATCAAATCACCGGGAGCTATCATTTTAATTTTAAATGTAGATGGGGTTGTAAAACCTCCTCCTGAAAATGTAAATTTAACTACATCATCAGCTGTTAATGTTCCGTATAGATGATTTAATGCAAATGATGCATTTCCTCCTCCACCTCCACCATTAACTTCAGCAGTTCCTTTAAAAATTGTAAACCCACCACTTCCTGATGAGCCATTTTGTCCTGTCATTTCTAATATATAACCATCTCCTGCTGGTACTTTGAAACTCAATTCCAAATTTCCTGATGTATATGATGTATTCCAACTACTATCAGTTGCATCAAATGTCCATACACCTGCATTAGTTCCGTCTGTATTTGTTACTATTGTATATTTATCTTGTGATAATGCCACTTTATCATAAACAGGTCTTGCTTCCCCATTATAAATTAATTTAACTCCACCTGTATCTGTTGTTCTTACTGCTTTCCAACATTTATTAGCAAACATGACATTATTATTTTCTACTGCTCCTCGGTAATATACTACTGGATAAGCATCATTTTGTGTTCCATTTCTTAAATATACCCCTTTTGTATTATCTTGATCTGATGTTTTACTAAAATCTACTCCTTGCGTTGTATCAACACCAAGACTTTCACTTCTCATTATTTCTTCAAGAGAACCTTTTACCCAAATTCCTTCATTAGCTTCTACTTTTACTTGGAAAGTGATTGGAGTAGCCTGAAGAGCATTCCATTCAGTAGTTGTTAACACTGTCTTTCCATGTGCCATTGAATTTGGGGTTCCCATATTATCTGATTCTGTTCCATCATATGTATCACTTATTAATATTTTATTTTTATCTAAATAGGCTTTAATGGTTAATTTACCATTAACTCCCTCTATAGTTCCATTTGTTGTGTTTTTCTTAATATAACCAACAAGTAACATTTGATCTCCTACTAATGTATCTCCTACTATTTTTTTATAAATTGTAGCGCTTTTATCTTCTCTTGCTGTAAAGTAGTTAGTATTTTCTGTTCCTAAATTAGTTGCCGTTACGCTTAAACTAACTGGAACTAATTTACCTGTTGATGTATAAATATTTGTATTTTCACTAGAAACTAAATATTCTACACCATCAACATAATCAGTATCTCCAACAATATCTATTTCAACTGTACCAACTTTTGTAGCATCTGACATTGCTTCACTATCAGTTGGATCAATTGGAAATAAATTATTTAAACTAATTGTTTTAGTTTGTCTTGTTACAAAACTTATTCTTCCTACACTAACAGTATTGGCTGCTCCTGTTCTAGTATAGTTGAAAAATGCATAAGTAACTCCAACTACCGCTACAATTAATATTGCTATACCTATTAGTGAAAACATTATTTGTTTATTAGTATTATTATTTTTATTATTTAATTCATTCATTTATTATTTCCTCCTACTTTATTTATTGATTTAATTAAATTATAAACTATTCTATGATGTATCAAAATAATAGTTATATTCTTTAATACATGTATTATTCTTACTTTTATGGGTGGTTAAAACCTTATGTACCCCCCCCATTTGACATTTATTTGACATATTATTATTACCGCTATTTTGAAAAATTTTATATTCAAAATTCCTTTCTATTTTACATAATAATCATACCAAATTATAAAGTGAATTGCAATAATTTAAGTATATTTTTTTAAAAGAAAAATAACTAATATTTTTGTACTAGTTATTCTTTAATTTCTATTTTAACTTCTTTATACTTAAAGACAATTACTATTTTAGTAATATGATATTCTTGTAGTTCTGCTTCATATTTTTTATCTTCTACTTGTTTAAAGGCCTTTTCTATTGTTTTATCAAAATCATTTTCTTCAATAGCCTTAAATTCAATAATATAAGCATTATTACATGTTTTATTTCTTGGTTTCATCAATAAATCATATCTACCAAAGCCTGCTTCTCGATTAGAAGTTATTTTAAAGTTATTACTTCCACTATACAATAGTCCCATTACAAATGCATGATAAAAATTCTCTCCATTATTAATATCAACATCATAATACGAAAAACTTTCTTCTACTATCTTTGTAAAAACATTTTTGAATTCATCCATAATCTAATAAAAACATATATTTACGATATAAATCAGATTAATGATAAAATCTAGTATCATTTATTAAGCCAATAAGTACAAGTTAATTTATCTTCATTTCTTTTTCTTCTTTTTAAAGATATCATCTAATTCATTATATCCCCTACTTTTTATAATTTCATAAACTTTAGGAACATAATTATTTTGTTTAAATTCTCCTATTACTTCATTATTTAAGGTTAATCCTGTTTGACTAAAAGAGAATATTTCTTTAATATCAATTTCACCAAAGTCATTTAATCCAACAATTTCATTAATTGACGATATTTTTCTTCTTCCATCACTTAGTCTTTCAACATCAATAATAATGTTAATAGCATTTTTGATGTAATCTCTTATTGCCCCTACTGGTATTTCCATATTACCCATTAATACCATGGTTTCTAGTCTATTCAAAGCATCTACTGGTCCATTAGCATGAAGTGTTGTAAGACTTCCTTCATGACCGGTATTCATTGCTTGTAACATATCAAAAGCTTCACTACCACGAACTTCTCCTACAATGATTCGATCTGGTCGCATACGAAGAGAGTTTCTTACTAAATCTCGCATTGTAACACTACCTTTGGCATCATAATTAGTTGTTCTAGTTTCTAGTGGAATAACATGGTTTTGATGAAGTCTTAATTCTGCAGCATCTTCAATAGTAATAATTCTTTCATCATCACCAATAAAACCTGATAAAATATTAAGAATCGTTGTTTTACCACTACCGGTTCCACCACAAACAATGATATTCATTTTCGCTTTAACACAACATTCTAGAAAAACTGCCATATCACGAGTTAATGTACCATTTCTTAGTAAATCATCAACCGTACCTAAACTCTTTTTAAATTTACGAATCGTTAGTATTGGTCCATTAACGGATAAAGGTGGAATAATCGCATTAATACGTGATCCATCAGGAAGTCTTCCATCAACCATCGGATTAGTTGCATCTATGGTTTTTCCAAGAGGTCCAACCATTCTTGTAATAATTCTTAAAATATGTTCATCATTAATAAAACTAACGGTATTATCACGAATTAATTTACCATCTATTTCAACATATACTTCATTAGGTCCATTAACCATTATTTCACTAATATTAGCATCGTTTAAAAGTTCATTTAAAGGACCATAACCATTTAGTTCATTTTCAATCATATTATATATATGACTTCTTTCTAAATTAGTTAAGTCACGACCATTCAAAACTTTATCAATTTCTTCATTTATAAAAATATCATTAGGTCTTTTGTCATCTTTTTTCTTATCAATAATATTTTCAATAATTTTCTTTCTAATATCATCTAAGAGTGATTTATCAGTAAAAACATCATAATCGTCTTTTGCAAAATCTTTTTCATCTTCAAGGATATTAAATTCATCTAATAAACTCTTATTTTTCATCATTATCATCACCTATTAAAGACATACCTATTTTAATTAGTAAGTCACGATCATTATTATTTTTAAAAGATAATTTATTATTTAATACTAATATTTTACCATCCATTAAATATTTATTGATATTCGGTATAAACATACTATTAGGTAAGATATAATCTATATTATTTTTGATTACACTTTTAATATCAAATCTTGAAAAATAATTTTTTTCATTACGATATGAATTATTTAAAATAACTTTAATATTATCTTTTTTTCTATCTTTTAGTATAGTAAGCATACTCGCAGTATTCTTAAGGTCTTGCATATTATCTGTTACAATATAAAGAATAGTATCTGAAATATCTAAAGAAACTAGACTAGCAACTGAAGGAACATGAGCGGTATCAAGTATAATGACATCATAATTACTTTTATAAGCGGAAATTATTTGTTCAATACCTTTACCATCAATTTTATTACCTTGTCTTGGATCTTTACATGATGGAATAATATCAATATTATCACTATAATGATATACATAATCATTTAAATCTTTAAAACGATTATTTAAAATATCATCATATAAATTATAAATTGTTTTGGATTTCTCTAAATTTAATAAAACACTAATACCACCACAAGATAAATCCATATCAATTAATAATACTTTTTTCTTTAAATAATCAAAAACACCTGCCAAATTAGTAGCAAAAATAGTTTTTCCAACACCACCTTTACTTGACGTAACAGTAATAACTTTCCCTTTTATATTTTTCATTTCATCACCTACTATTGTTTACAATTATTTATTTTTTTATCTAGATAATTACCACAATAATTAAATTCTAAATTATATTCTTGATGATTAAATATCTTACCAAAAATATTTTTTTTATTAGCCTTAACATTTAATGTTATATCATCATCAATAATATCGATTGCAATAATCATATCTTTATCATTTTCTTTTAAAACATTTATTATTTCTTCTTCATCTTTAATATTAGACTTTAAAACTATTTCTAAGTTATCACTAATAATTCCTTCTAAACGATTTTTTTCCATAATACCATAGATACTATCAATAAAAAAAGCAAGAAAGAAAACAATTATTGGTAATATTAAAACAAATGTTACAAGAGATTGTCCTTTATTATTCATAAAGAACACTTCTTTCTACTTTTACTTCATAAGGATTATGTAAGATATTTTTTAGTCCTGGAGTAATAAGATCAAGTTTTGTCTTTAATGTAATTTTTCGATATTTATCATATATAACTTCATATTTTATTTTATAATCAGCGTCTTCATTAAGTAAATCATTAATATTCTCATCACTTACTTTAACCACTTCATTCATGGTATTTTCTAAATGTGTTTTCGCCATAATAATTCTTCCAAAATCAATAAAAGCAAAAACTAAAAGGATTAAAAAAGGTAAAATAATTACAAATTCAACTAAGGCTTGACCACGTTTATTCATCTTTCTCTCCTATTCTCTTTAATTATAGCAAAAAAGGATGTTATTCGCAACTAATTTTCTTTAATTTCTTGAAATTTGAAATTTGCATTTTTAAAATAAATATGCTATTATGAATATATCAAGAATACCTTGATATAATTCTAAATATACCCCGCAAATTAACTACTATTATAAGTAATGCATAATATCATAATAAAAGAATTCTCGTTATGATATCACCTCCTAAGGTAAATAATAGTATATTGGTATATTATGAATAAAAGCAAATCAAATATTATTCATAATATTATTATGAATAAATCAAGGATAACTTGATATAATAAAAAAAGGATATACCTAATTAGCTTGAATGTTAGGTACTTCCAAATTTTTAGTTTTGAAACATACTAACAACCAAAACCCGTTAGTATGTTTTACTTTTATCAAAACTCCCTTAGAAAGAATTTATCGTAATAATAGTATAATTACTATTATAAGTAATACATATATCACGATAAATAAGGAGAACTCTCTTACTCTCATGATACCACCTCCTTATAGGAAGTGCCTAACAAATTAGGTATATCGCGAAATATCATAACAAAAGCAGTTATTTATTACAAGAAAAATCGTTCGACAAATTTCGACATTTTTATATTAGTTCTTTTAATAAGATATCACATACTTTTAAATAGTTTACATCTTTATTATTTTTAGCATCGAACATTTTGGCTTCAATAAACCATTTTTTTTGCTCTAAATCATATTTGTTTTTTTCAAACAATAATTTTATTCTTTCAACTTCTAAATTAATAAATTCATTATCTAGTTGGTCCTTTTCCAATTTCATTTTCTATCTCCTCAACAATATTCATATCATACATACTATCTTTTAATTTTTCACTATATTTAGGATTTTTTACAATATAATTTGATACCCTTAGGGCGTAAAGAAAAGCTTTCATTGAATAAATTTGTTCTCTTTTTTCAAAACCTTCTGGCATTTCTTTTATTTTATTTAATTTATCATATAAATATGCATTACTTTTAGCCTTTATTACTAATTTTTTTTCATCTAAATCAAAAAACTCTAGTATAACAGGATATTTCTTAATACTTTCAAGATATTTTTTTATTATTTCCTTATCACAGTTCTTATCTTCTTTAAAAACTTCGAACATACTATTAACTTCTTCTTGAAACATTTCAATAATTCCATGATAAACATCTATTGAAAAAGCATTCTTTTTTCTCATATAATCAGATAAACGATACTTATCATTATATTCTTTTTTTACTCTTTTTTGCATTTCTTCTTGATTTCGAAAGATTGTCATACAATCAACATAAGCCATTTCCCTTGCATCTTTTTCATAAGAAATATGTTCGTAATTTTCATTATAATAATTTGAATAAGGTCTATTAGACATAAATAAATCAATGGCCATTATTAAATTATCAAAACTAAACATCTTTAATGTCGTAACTTCTTGATTTTGACATGCATGTCTTGTTTCGTGAAAAATCGTATCAAAGGCTTCGACTAAAGCATCATTCATATCTGTAATATTTTCAAGCATTTTAGGATTAATGTACATAATATTATTATCATTACTATAATAACCCCAAACACTTCCACTTATTAATCGTGAATTAAATACATAATTAAAGTCTAAATGATATTTTTCTTTTTGCTTCTCAATTAAAGCGACAATTAAAGGAAATATTAATTTCTTTTTAAATTCATCATCTTTTGATTCACAATATTTTTTTAATAATATATCAAAGTTATTAATAAATTTACGTTCTTTACCAATAACTTCTATAACAACATCATCAATGTTTTTATCACCATTTAAAAATTTATCAATATTATCATTACATAATTCTGTAATATCTTTCGTACAATATTTTTGGAAAAAATCTTGGTTATTTAAATATTTTTTTAACTTAGGATTATTACTTAATTTAATATTAAACTTTTGGAAAAACCAATTTAATCCCTTTTCATCATCTTTGTTTAATGTAATAATACCTAATAAATATTCTTTAAATTTATCATAGTCAATTTTTTTTAAAGATGCACTTGCTAATATATTAAAAAATTCATCATTACATTTTTTAAATAAACCTTTTACTCGTAAAAGTAATGAGACATCATTATAAATAATATCTTCATAGTCATATGTTTGTAGTAAACGATTGATTTCAAACACTTCATTAAAAACCTTTGATAACAATTCATCACTGGCATTTTCTAAAGCAAACAAAGTTTTGACAAAAGATTCTCTTGGTGGAAAAAATTTGGAAGTATTTACTGATACAATAAATGTATTGACATATTCTATTTTACTATAAAAGTTTATTGTATCTTTTTCTTGTTTTTCATTTGGTTCATTAATACTTTGAAGATATTCATTAAGAATATCATA
>CADCJQ010000013.1 GCA_902801795.1 uncultured Erysipelotrichaceae bacterium | reverse complement strand
ATATAAATCAAAAGCTAAATCTTCCGGATTTAATCTTGTTTTGCCTTCAATACTAGGTCCCTCTAATAACTCTATTTGATAATAAACATCCTTAGTTGATGTATTTTTTCCTGTTACCGTAAAATCAATATAATTATCAGTTCTTGCTCTTGCTTCCTCTGCTGTTTCTGGTAAAGCATTTTCTAATCTAAAACTATCGCCTTGGTCAGTTAAAATTAAATATATATCTCCCGCAACTAATTGTTGATTATTTCCTTCTTGATAATAATTAAACCAAGCAAAACTTACCCCTACTAAAACAATTACTAAACATATTCCAATAACTATTATTATATTTTTCTTCATAACTATTCTCCATATAACTATAAAATAGATAACTATCATCTATCTTATATTTACAATAAAAGAATATCACACAATAACAATTAAATCAATTTCTTTATCTAATAAAATATATTATTTTACATTTTCTTTACTTCTTTTAATTTATTTTTAATATCAAAAAGATAATTAACTACTTTTAATACTGTATTATAGGAAAACATTGAAAAGATAACTAATAAGAATAATATTAATCCTATTTGTTCATTAAACGTTGCTAAAACAAAGAATTCTCTTTGGAATAACGCTCCATAAGAAAAGATAATTAATAATAAGAAAAACATTGTTCCACGTAAATAATTAAATGGTCTAGATACATGATATAAATGAATAAATCCTGTAATACCCGTTATTAAAACTGCAAGTGCATTAATTGTTGGTTCGGATATTTCAAAATATCTTTGGAATAATAAAATAATGATAATATTTAAAAAGACTGTTATACCACCAGGTAAACTTTTACGTATTATTTTTAATAAAAAGTTTTTACCATCAACTAAATTATGATTAGGTTCAAGCGCTAAAATAAATGATGGTATTCCAATTGTACAACTAGTAATTAATGTAAGTTGTATTGGTATAAAGAAATATGGTGAACGAAAGAAAATACTCGTTAAAATAAGAAGAATTGTATAGATAGTTTTAACTAACAATAATGATGAACTTCTTTCAATATTATTAATATTACGTCTTCCTTCAGCAACAATTTTAGGCATACTAGCAAAATTAGAGTCTAATAACACTAATTGACTAACACTTTTAGCAGCATCACTACCACTTGCCATTGCTACACTACAATCTGCTTCACGTAAGGCTAAAACATCATTAACACCATCACCTGTCATAGCAACCGTTTTACCATTTCTTTTTAATGCTTCAACAATCTTTTTTTTCATTCCTGGTGTTACTCTTCCAAAAATATCTGTTTCTAATACAATTTTATCTAAATCACTTTCATTAATATTTGTAGCATCAATACCTTTTAAGTTTTTAAGACCTACCTTCCCTGCTATTTGCATAACTGTTTTATAGTTATCTCCTGAAATTATTTTAACATTAACACCTTGTTCTTTAAAGAAATTAAGAGTATCCTTTGCTTCTTTTCTTATTTCATCTTCAACTAAAAGATAACCAACAATTTCTAAATCCCTTGGACTTTCTTCTAATTCCCCTATTTTTTTAGCAATAACTAAAACACGAAATTCATTTTGTTTATCTTTAATATCATTATTAATCAACTCTAAATTATTACGAAGAACATATTCCGGAGCCCCTATATAATAAGAAATACCATTTATTTTACAAGCCGAAAACTTTCTTTCTGATGAAAAGTTAATAATTCCTTCATTAAGAACATCTTTTTTTACTGTATATTTCTCTCTTACAGCCATAATAGTACCACTATTATCAGGTAATACATTTAAAATATCAATAATAACCTTTTCAAATTCATCTTTTGCAATATTTTCCGGAACAATACTATTTAATTTCATATTTCCTGTTGTAATTGTTCCTGTTTTATCTAAACAAATAACATTAACTCTTGCAAGTGTTTCAATACAATATAATTGTTGAACTAATACTTTATCTTTACTTAATTTAACAACACTAACAGCCATAACTGAACTTGTTAATAATACAAGTCCTTCTGGTATCATTCCTATTAAAGCCGCTACTGTATTAATAATAGAATCACTTAAACTTGTTCCTACACGAAGATATTGATTTAAGAACAATAATACTCCAAGAGGTATTAATACAAAAGATAAAATTCTTACTAGTTTCTCAAAAGAATTAAAAATAACCGATTTATTTTTTTCAATCTTTTTCGCTTCACTTGATATTGTATTAATATAATTATCTTTACCAACATGAATAACTTTACCATAACAATTACCACTTACAATAAAACTACCTGATAAAAGATTATCACCACTTTTTTTAGAAATAGTTTTCGATTCTCCTGTTATTGCTGATTCATTTACTTCAACATTACCATCCATAATAATAGAATCAACAACAACTTGTGAACCAAGACTATACTCTATAATATCATCCATCACTATTTCTTCTGGTAATACTTCCTTAACATTACCATCTCTTATTACTTTAGGCTTAATACTTGAAATAAGCGATAATTTATCAATGGTTTTCTTTGATGTAATTTCTTGATAAATGCTAATCGCAGTATTACAAACAATTACTCCTAAAAACAAACAATTTTTTATTGAATACCAAAATCTTCCAAAAATTATTCCACTTACAATAATTGCTCCTGCTAAACATATATTTAATATATTAAAATAAGTAAATATATTACTTAAAAAGATTTCTCTAATTGATTTAGTTTTTCCAACATTAATAGTATTAATTTCACCTTTATTAATTCTTTCTTCAACTTCTTGATGAGAAAGACCTTCAAATTTTTTCATACACAACCTCACTTCATCCGTATTCTATTATATCATATAATAGAAAAAATGTGAATTTAGTGCTTTCTTGCTATACTAAACTCACATCCACAATAATCTTGTCGATATAAATGATATTCTTTTGATAATTCAATACTTCTCTTATACCCATCTCTTTTTTTAAAATCTGAATATAAATAAGGAAATTGATATTTTTCTTCTAATTCTTTCCCTATTTCATTAATTACTTTACTATTTTTATAAGGTGATAATGTAAGTGTTGTTGTTATATAATCAAAATTATTTTCTTTAGCATAATTAAAACTTTCTTCTAAACGTAAACGATAACATTTAAGACAACGACTTCCCTTTTCTGGTTCTTGTTCAAGTCCTTTAGCCATCTCTAAAAACTCCTCATGGTTATATTCTTTACTAACTACTTTAACAGGATACCTTGTTTTAAATTCTTTAACAAACCTTTCTAATTCCATTAATCTCTTATTATATTCATCAACATTATCCATATTAGGATTATAAAAGAAAACTGTTATTTCAAAATAATTACTTAAATACTCCAAAACATAAGATGAACAAGGTGCACAACAAGCATGTAATAAAAGCTTCGGTATTTTATTTAAATTCTTTATGGTTTCATCCAAAACAACTTGATAATTCATTTAATCACCATTTCCTTTGTCCATAGTATCATATCACAATAATGTATTTTTTCCAAGACTTTTATTCTATCTCATCACTAATAAAGAAAAATTAGAGCATAATACTCTAATTTATTAATCAATATATTTAATTTATTTAATCACATATGGCTTACTTACAGTTCCATCCGCATCGTTATCTACAATTGCGGTGCCATTTTTTAAGGATATAGATGGACGAAGACCATTGGTGCTAGTTGTAGATCCTGACATTATCATTCCATTTTGTGAACTAAACACATGCAAATAAGTGACTCCAAAGTAATTAAAGAAATAAGGGGTTAGAGAAAACCATTTTGTGCCATTATATAGGTAAAAGGCTTTATTTGCTCCTGCGTGTTTTCCACCAGCCAACATAAGTTCATCACTTGTAATTATCCCTATAGAATAATTAAGTGCTCCATTTCCTCTTCCATTTGTCATAGTAAATGAATCATTTTTCTTACAATTTAAACTAGGATTATATGTAATTGCTCTTTCAAACCCTGAATATTGTAAATCTCCAGTATTATTATTTGTAATTGGGCCTCCATTTGGGTTAAATCCACCTATTCGATAAATACTTCTATCATTACACCAAATTGTATCTTCTAAACTAGCTTCAAAATTTGTATTATCGATATGTTCTTCATACCATCTATCTAACATTTCTTTTGCATTAGAATCATTTGTATTAGTTTGCATTTCACGAAGAGCATCTTCGATACTTTTACCATTACTTAATGTAAAATAATACGTTGAAGAATAATATCTTATATTTTCACATGTAGTTGAAGCACTTGTTTCATTACACGTATAGTGATGATACTCATCACTTCCTTCCTTAGCATTGACTAATGTATATACATTATTTGTACTATCATATGTAAATCCTGTTCCAAAGTAAGCTCCATCTTGTGCAAGACTATTTGTTGAACTATATACTGTACCATACATATAACCAACATAAGCTGGTGAATTAGCATTTTCATTAAAGGCAAAAGTATTTACATCTTGTCCATCTATATTTAACGTTATTTGAGTATCAGTTCCTGTATTATCACAATTAGGTGTTTCCTCTGTTCCTTTATTTTCTCCATTATAGATTAGTTTTACTCCACCTGTATCTGTGGTTCTTACCATTTTCCAACATTTATTAGCAAATAAAACATTGTTATTATCTACTACTCCTCGATAATACATTACTGGATAGGCATCATTGGCTGTACTACTAAAGGTGTATACTCCTTTTCCATTGGTATCACTTGATATTTGACTAAAATCTATTCCAGGTGTTGTATTATTTACATATGTACTATTGATATTATCCATTACTGTTTGTCTTTCAATAATATCATATAATGTTTCTTCTACCCATATATCTTCATTCGCTTCTACTTTTACTTGAAAACTTATTCCATTTTGTTGTAAAGAATTCCATTCTTCTGTTGTTAATACTACTCTTCCATCTACCCAATCATTAGTTGTTCCCATTAAATCTGTTTCATTTCCATCATAGGTATCAGAAATTGCTATTTTATTTTTATCTAAATAGGCTTTAATAGTTATTTTTCCATTTATTCCACTTGGTGTTCCTAAGGTAGTATTTTGTGGTATATATCCTACTAAGATATTACCATCTCCCATAATACCATTTCCTGATAGTCTTTTATATATTTTAGTAACCTGTTGATGTTGTAAGATGAGAGTTTACTGCTGATACTAAATATTCAATACCACCTACATAATCAGTATCTCCTTCTACTTCTATTTCAAATGTTCCAACTTTTGTTTCATCATTCATTATTCCTGTTTCTGTTGGATCTATTGGAAATAAATTAGTTAAATTAATTGTTTCTGTTTGTCTTGTTATAAAAGATATTCTTCCTGTCTTAATTACATTTGCTGCCCCTGTTCTTGTATAATTAAAGAATGCATACGTTACACTACCTAACGTTAGCAATAACGTAAATATTGTTATTACTAATAACATTTGTTTTTTACTTTTTATCATTTTTACTATCTCCTTTTCTTAATTACTTATTATCTTATATAATCATATATCATCAACTATCATTATAAAAAAGGATTATTGGTCTATAAAAATGACCCCCCCCCAATATTAGTATTAGTTAACATTGTTACCTCCATATTTTTATAAATTAATACTACCATATTATTCTATTAAAGTAAATATTTTTTATTATTTTTAATAAAAAAAACACCCAATTAGAGTGTTTAATTATTTATTAAGACTTTTCTTTTGTAATTTAAGTATTTTAGAAACAGTAGTAATATCATCATATTTTATATCATCTTTATCTAATCTATCTTTTAATGGTTCTTCAATATCAATAAAATGTTCCATTACTTTAACTTTATTTCCTTCATATAATTGATTATTATTTATATTATATAAATCACCATTATTATACTTATAAAATACAGAATTATATTTCTTATAATAATATCTATGATTATCTTTTATTAAACTATATCCTGGTCCAATAAATAATTCTTTAAGTAAAAGATTATCAATGATATTAAAATTACGAAATTCACTATTTTCTAATGAATTAGGATAGACTAAAACCGAACTTTTTAATAAATCAATCGTTCCAGTATAAAATTTATTAATATTAAACAAAGTTTTATCATTTAATTTATGATGTAATGCCTTTTTAAATAACAAACATGCATCATTAAAAGATATTTCTTTGGGATAATCATAACCTAATTTAGGTAATAAATCTTTTAAAGGTTTAATATTTTCAAAGTAATCACTACCTAAATAACCATATATTATTCCATTATGTAAACATAAATATTTTCCATTATCTAATTTATAAAATATTGTAAAAACATTTTTATATAATTTCTTTGTATGTAAATTATATTTATCAAAAGAAGTATTAGTAACTAAATCAATAGCCCCATTTCGTAATGTTTTTTGATATATTTGATATTTATTTTGATTTTCTTTTGATACAGGTAATGGTTTAAGAGGATCCATCATATCAAAAGAAATATTAAGTTCTCCTACATAAAAACGATTTATATTATCTTTTTTCATTTTATTTTCCATTATGCATCATCTCATATGATTCAATAACATTTTGCATTAACATAACAACGGTCATTGGCCCAACTCCTCCAGGAACTGGTGTTATTAATTTTACTTTATCATATACATTATCATAATCAACATCACCATAAAGTTTACCATCACATCTGTTAATACCAACATCAATAATAACACTTCCTCGTCTTACCATATCTCTTGTTATAAAATGTTTTTTACCAATTGCCACAACTAAAATATCAGCTTTCTTAGTAATCTTTTCAAGATTTTCTGTTTTCGAATGACATAAAGTAACTGTTGCATCGGCATTAATTAATAAATTCATCATTGGTTTACCAACTAAAATACTTCTTCCAATAACAACAACATGACGTCCTTTTAGTTCCACATGATATCTTTTAAATAATTCCATAATTCCTTTAGGTGTACAACTAACAAGACATTTTTCTTTATTTAAAAGAAGCCCTGCATTATAATATGTTAATCCATCAACATCTTTTTCTTTAACAATACTATTTACTATTTTTGTTTCATTCATTCCTTTAGGAAGTGGTAATTGTACTATAATACCATTAACACTATTATCTTTATTTAATTTATCAATTTCTTTTATTAACTTATCATCTTCTATTTTATCAAAATGAAGGTGTTGATAATTAATACCTATATAATTAGCACATTTCTCTTTTTGTCCAACATAAACTTTACTAGCTTCATTATCACCAACACTAATAACAACAAGCGTTGGTTTATTCTTTAATTTACTAACCTTCTCCTTTAACTCTTCTTTAATTTCTTTACTTACCATTTTTCCATCAATAATTTTACTCATCATACTTCATTTCCTTTCTTATTTTTTTATAATCTTTAAAATTATCTTCTACACATTTCCAAAATTCTTTTGAGTGATTGGCATGTAATAAATGACTTAATTCATGAACAATTACATAATCAAGATATATTTTATCTTTTTTAATTAATTCTAAATTTAAAGTAACTCTTTTTGTTTTAACATTACATACCCCCCATCTTGTTTTCATTTTTCTAATAGTTAAACTAGGATATGGTATTTTATAAATAAACTTTTGATACATGATATCTAATTCTTCTTGAAATATTTTTAAAGCTTCTTTTTTATACCAATTATCTAAGTTAAAATTATTCGGAACAAAAACTTTTTCATCACCTAATTGTATTTTATTAGTATTTAAATAAATAATATCATATTTTTTACCAAGATAATAGAAATATTCTTCTTTAGCTTTTTTCTTTTTCATTCTTTCAATCATCTTAATAATACTATCTTCATTTTTATTAATAAAAGACATAATAGCATGATTACTATATAATATATTACAAGTTACATGAATACTTAAATCTTCCTTAACTCGCAAATACATATTCTTCGTTTTCTTTTTCTTCTCAATTATTAACTTATATTCTTCATCTTGAATTATTATCTTTTCTTCACTCATATTATTATTATAAAATAAAAGAGTACTAATTACTAGTACTCTTGACTATTTTTCACACACTTTTAATTTATATGAATATTGTGTTTTTTCACTACCAGGAACTTTTTCAAAGCCAACTGGCAAATTACCTTCTTCATAATAATCTTTTGTATATTCATCATTTGTATTACTTGGTGCAAGTTTTAAACAATAACGATATTGTTTTGTTGTTTTTGTCATTTTTTCTTGATAAATATATTCAATGTATCCTGACGAATTTTTTGTTATTTTACTAACTATATCTTTATATTGACAACCTTTATAAGTAATAACATATCTTCCAGTAGCATCTTTTTCTGTATTAACAGCATTACAAGGGGCATTAAGTATTTGATATTTACCACTATTATAATCATTAAATGTTAAATCAGATGTCTTTACACTATTACTAACACATGAACTACCACTTTCTGAATATCCAGATGGACATGTACTATAACTACTTCCACTAACATTTCTTGTTGAAACAACTTTTATATTTTCACTATTTTGAACAGGTGTTCTAGATGTTTTATTACTACTCCAGATAGTTTCTGTTACTTCTTGTTCTTCCGATAATCCATTAACACCTTGATTAACTGGACTAGTTGTATAATCACTCCATTTTTCACAAACAGTACTATTTGCTTTCTTAACACCTAATACAACTATTCTTGTTCTCTCATCTAAATTACTATTATTTTCCCTCTTATCAGTCCAATCAGACCATACATCACAACTATAATTATTTTCTTCTTCTTCAACTACTTCAGTATCTTCTTCTTTTGTATTACCATCCATTATAGTATTACCATTACAATTTAAACAAGCTCTAGTTTTAATATCATAATAAAATATTTCTTCTTGTTCATTAGTCGAACATGATAAACTAATTACTAAAATATATCTTGTACCATCATTTTTTAATGATAACATGGATTTTAAATCATTACATACTTTTTGATTAGCATCAATAATATCACCAACATAACCTTTTTTAATTAATGTTGCAAGTTCAACCATTTTCTTATCATTTACATTTGGTAAATTATTATCTATAAAGAAATGTTTCTCTCCAGCAAGACGTACTTTTTCAATATTACTTACATGAACATTATTATTATATGATACATTCTTTTTATTTTCTTTTAATTTTGTAATCAACCAAATTAAGGCTACAATACATATAACAATAATTAATATTTTTACTATTAAACCAAATTTATTACTATTAGTTGTATTATTATAATTTTGATTATCTTCATAATAATTATAATCATTACTATAATTATTCATATTATTATCTGAATACATTTTTATCCCCCCAAAACTGCTTATATTATACCACAATTCATATATCATGTCAATTTTTGTAAAGAAAAAAAGACTTAAACACTCATTAAATCTTTTTCTTTAATTTCAAGTTCATCTTCAACTTTTTTATTATACTTATTGACTAATTCTTGAATTTCATTTTCACAATGCTTTTCTTCATCTTCAGGTAACTTAGCATCTTTTAACATATCAAGTCCATCACGTCTTGCATTACGAATCGCTACTTTAGCATCTTCAGACATTGCTTTTACTTGTTTAACAAGTTCTTTTCTTCTTTCTTCCGTCAAATCTGGAATAACAATTCTAATTGTTTCACCATCATTATTAGGAGTAAATCCTAAATTAGCTTCATAGATACCTTTTTCAATCCCTGCAAGTGATCCTTTATCAAATGGTTTAATTAATAATTGACGAGCCTCAGGTACTGTAATATTAGCAAGACTTCTTAAAGGTGTAGAAACTCCATAATAATTAACCATAACCTTATCTAAACTACTAGGATTAGCTCGTCCCGTTCTAACTGTTTTAAATCTTTCATCTAAACTTAAAACCGCTTTCTCACATTTTTCTTCAACTTCTAATAATATTTCTTCTTCCATAATTTCTCTCTTTCTAATATTATTTTATAAAAACTTTTTAAAATAATCAATAGTTATTTAAAATCTAAATTAAATTTTTTCTTGTAAATATCTCTGTATCTTTATTAATAAATAACTC
Source organism: uncultured Erysipelotrichaceae bacterium (assembly GCA_902801795.1). GTDB lineage: Bacteria > Bacillota_I > Bacilli_A > RF39 > UBA660 > RUG12783. The sequence continues at coordinate 24,009 of CADCJQ010000013.1, read as the reverse complement.
TACTTTACAACCCGCAACTATTTTAATAAAACCAAGTCCCATAATACATAAATCTTCTGAATATTTAATATCTACTTCTTTACATGCTAAATCTTTTAAATAATCACTTTTAAAACGCATTCTTCTTATCTTTATTTCATTAGGAATATAGAAAGTAAAACTATTAGTATCTCCTTCAAGATAATTAATTCTTAAAAGATCACCAACTAATAAAGCTTCATTTTTTCTAATTTGAAAAGTTTTTGGTTTAATTTCTCTTTTACTATTTAATTTCTTATACATTTTTTTATCAACAAAGTTAATCATATTGCTATTATCTACTATTCCTGGTGTATCAATTAACGTTAACTTATCATTAATCGGTATTTCTATTTGATTAAGAGTTGTTGAAGGAAGTGGTGATATCGTTAAATTATTATCATTATTACCATAATCATGAATAAATTTACTAATTAAACTACTTTTACCAGCATTTGTATAACCAACAACATAAACATTATTACTCTTTTGATATTTTTTTATCTTTGATAAAAGATTATCCATTCCACTATTTTTTTCACTACTTACGATAACAATATCAATAAAACCTAAATTTTGATTTTTAATATATTCTATTATTTTTTCATCTTTAACACTAAGCGGTAATAAATCTCTTTTATTTAGAATTAATAAACAATCATTTTTAATAATCTTTTTTATATCTTCTAAATTCTTTGGTATATTTAAGATATCAACAACATATAACACCAAATCTTTTTTCTTATTAATACCACTCATTATTTTTTCATAATCAATAACATTACTTGAAACACTTTCATATTCCCCATAATTTTTTAACCTGAAACAACGCATACATAATTCATTATCTAAATTAGTCGTAAAACCAATATTTAAAATATTTTCATCTTGCATTCTTACTCCGCATCCACTACAATACCTTATTTTATTCATAATACTCGCCTCTTTTTATCTTTATTCTTTTCATAATTTTCTTTTCTAAAAATCTATTAAATTTGGTTATTTTTAAATCCTTTTCCCCTTTAGGATCAACTAATATTGTATAAATACTTAAGCGATTTCCTAAAAACACATCCGTAACTACTTGATCACCAATAATAACTGTTTCTGAAAAATCATAATTAAATTTCTTTTTAAAATACTTTTTCATTAACTTTGTTGGTTTTAAAATACTATATAAGTAATCACACCCTAATTTATCACATACTTTTTTTACTCTTGCCTTAGTATTATTACTAGCAACAACTATTTTAAAATCTTTCTTTAATTCATTAATAAACTTAATTAATTCATCATCTGGTTCTTCTTGATAGGCTCCTAATAAAGTATTATCTAAATCAAAGATAAGTACTTTGATATTGTGCTTTTTTAAACTATTATAATTAATGTCATAAATACTTTTTTGATACATCTTTGGTTTAAACACTTTCATAAATCCTCCTATCTACAACTATTTTTATTTTATCAAAAAGAACATTAATTGTCTATTATTTATGAAAAAAATCAATTAAAATATCTATATAAATGAATTATTGAATTAATAAATAAGTATCCAATGATTAATGTTTACTAATATTATTGAATTTTAACAAAAAAAGGATCTATTATAAATATAGATCACTATGGCTTCCAGTAGCAAAAAGTAATAGCACCAATTTTTTATCTTCTATTTTATATATTAATAGCCAATCAGGTTCAATATGACATTCATTACAATCTTTATAATGTTTACTATTTGTTAGTAAATGATTTCTAAATTTTTCATCTAATTCCAATCCATTGGCTAATTTGCTAAGTACTTCAAGAAATTTGTTTTCATCTTTTCCTTGTTTTAACATTTTTTTAAAGTCTTTTTTAAACTTACTTGTATATTGAACATCAAATTTTGTATTTTTTAAATCAAACATATTATTTCTTTAAATCCTCCAGCATTTCGTACATATTATGATAACTTTTAGCTTTTACTTTCCCACTTAAAATATCTTCCCCTTCTTGTAATGCTTCTAATAATTCTCTGCTTGGTTTAGGATTTCTTGCTTCAAAAGGAAGACCATCACGATAGATTAATTGCTTAATAGCCATATTAACAAATGTACTCATATTAAGTCCAAGATTTTTTAGTATGCTATTTGCAATTTCTTTGTCATGTGTATCAACTTGTACACTAATAGCACTTGTTAATGCCTCCATAATTACACCTCTTTTCTTACAAAGATATTATATCATTGTTTAATGAAAAAATCAATATATAATATCCAAAACATAACATTCTAACAATATACAATAATATTATATTCATATAAAATATTTTTATACACAAAATTATACTATTGCCTAAAAGTGGCTGTAAAAGTCTTTGAGAATTGTCTTTACTCATATTATTCTATTATTAACGATTCTCACACAAAAATTGCCTATTAATATTAATAACATTTTGTGGTAATATAAGTATGTAAGCAAGAAAACTTGCATATATTAAAAATGGAACACCTAATTCGCAAGGTTGGATGTTGCCATAGAATAGTTTCCACCTAACAAGCTGTTAGGTGGATTTCTTTTATATTAAAACTATAAATAGTAAGAATAGTAAAAGGAAGATAATCATTACTAAAGATAGAATTTAAAAATCTTTCTTGTTCATTTTCAATAATTCTATAAACAAAGAATCAATCAAATTTTATAGGAATTTCTCCACTATCAATAATAATTCTGAAACATCGCAAGGAATATTATCATCCCATAACCTGTCCACCATTAACATGCATGACTTCTCCTGTCATGTAACTAGAGTCATTACTTGCTAAAAAAACAAAGGTTGGAGCCAGTTCATAAGGCATTGCCCCTCTTGCCATAGCAGCATCGCTTCCAAGTGATGGAATTTTTTCTTTAACCCAACACGCAGGTTGTAATGGTGTCCAGAAAAAACCTGGCGCAATAGCATTAACGCGAATATTCTTTAAAGCAAGATTTCTTGCTAATGATCTTGTAAATCCTACAATCGCACCTTTAGTTGTAACATAATCAATTAACTGTGGATCCCCATAAAAAGTTGTTACACTTGATAAATTAATAATACTAGCACCACTTTTTAAATAAGGCAATACTTCTTTTGTTAAATAAAACATTCCATAAACGTTAACTTTCATTGTCCAATCAAATTGTTCATCACTAATTTCGTTTAAACTATCCTTTTGATACTGAACACCAGCATTATTTACTAAAATATCGATTTTCCCATATTTATCAAGTGTTTTTTTAACAACTTCTTTACAAAATTCATGTTTTGATAAATCCCCTTTTATTAAAAGACAATCTCCTTTCATACTTTCAATATATTTTTTTGTATCAAGAGCATCTCTTTCTTCATTTAAATATACAATAACAACTTTAGCTCCTTCTTTGATATACGCTATAGAACAAGCTCTTCCTAAACCTGAATCACCACCAGTAACAATCGCTACTTTATTCTTTAGTTTACCACTTCCAAGATAATTAGGATTATCAAAAATTGGTAATGGTTTCATCACATATTCCATCCCTGGTTGAACATCTTGTGATTGTTCAGGAGCTAAAATATTATAAACAGTACTCTTTATTCCTTTTTTACCATAATATTTATAATAATTATTACCAAACTTATAATCGTATTCCATAAATCCCTCCGATTATAATATATTAAAAAAGTATCAAATTAATGATACTTTTTACTATTTCTTAGCAAGTTCATATTCATAAGTTAAATCATTACTTGCATCACCATTATAAATATGAAGTTTTCCATCTTTTAATGTTCCATTATATTCGTTAGTAAGCGCTAAGAAAGTTTCTTTCATCGTGAACTTTTCTCCATCAAGTTCCCATGTTACATCAAAACTAGATCCATCACGAGTAAACGTTCCTTTACCATTATCTTTAAGTTCTAGAGAAAATGGTTCTTCATCGGCTGCTTGCCATTCAGCATCACCAACAAACTTACTACGTTCACCAACATAGTTTCCTGCATAAGCAGATAAATCTTTACCACATCCTGTTAATGTAAATACCATTGCAAAAAGAGCAACAACAAATAAGAAATTTAAAGATTTTTTCATTATAACACCTCCTTCTTTCATATGATATATTTATTATACTATATTTTTTTTATTTTGACTATATTATAAAAAAGAAAAAACTAGTAAAAAATCACTAGTTTATCTTACTTTTATTAAATTATCATAAAATGTATTTTCTTCTATTTGTTCTTTTGTCGCATGGAAAATAATTGCTAATACTTTAACCATACGTTCATAAATACTAACAGCTTCTTGAAATTTTCCTACTTTAGCATTTGCTTCTGCTGGAATAATATATCCATTTAACATATTAATTGCAAGTTGCTTCTTTTCTGGATATGTATCCATTTTTTCTGCAACAACAGGTCCAACAGTACTATAATCAATTAATTTATCAATACAACTAGGTACTAAATATAATTCTTTTGTATCATCATAAGCTTTGAAATAATCTTCTGCATTAATACCAAGAATTTCACAAATCTTTGTTATAATAGCACGTCTTGCCCAAACAAATCCACGACATCCGTAAATATTTTGATTTGCTTCCTCATATCTTCTGCTATAGCTACAGTACTTTCTACCATATCTATCTCCATCATCAGAATTAATCCATGTAACACATTCGCCACAATAATAAGCCATAAAACCTCCATTAATTGCTGTTTATTGTACCACATTTTACTATTCAAGTCAAATTTTTCCATCAAAAAACAGGTTATTAACCTGTTATTCAATATTTTTTATACTATCATTATTGTAAGATAAGCCTTCTTTTTTAATTACTTCTTTAATATTATCAAGAGAAACTAATTCATTAATTTTCATTTCTAAACTTTCATTTGTTTTTTCTTTAGCTGCTACTTCTTTTTTCATTTTTTCAACTTCAAAATTAATTTCTGACAAAGTTGATTTCGCATAAACTATCGAAATTGGTGCCATTAAAAGAAGAAGTATAGCCATAGCATAAAGTATCTTCTCAAACTTAGTTATCTTTAATTTCTTCTTTTTATTCTTTTTCCTCATAATACCACTTATCCTTTTATTCTATTTAATTCTTTCAATAATGCGTAATTTACTCGAACGACTTCGATTATTTTCTTCTAATTCCTTATTACTTGGTGTAATAGGTTTTTTATTAATTATTTTAAAATCTGGTAAATATTCTTTAGGAATATCAGGAAGTCCTTTAACAACATCAGGAATATCTGTTACACTTTTAAAAACATCTTTAACTATTTTATCTTCTAAAGAATGAAAAGTAATAACAACAATTCTTCCCCCAACATTTAACATCGTTAAGGCTTTTCTTAGAGATTCCTCTAAAATATCTAACTCGTGATTAACTTCAATTCTTATTGCTTGAAAGGTTCGTCTTGCTGGATGTGATTTTAAGGTTTCTTTATAAGGCATTGACTTTTTAATAATATCGACTAATTCAAAAGTTGTTTCAATCGGTTTATTACTTCTTGCTAATACGATATTTCTTGCAATTGACTTAGCGTATTTTTCTTCACCAAAACGAAAAATAATATCCGCAAGTTTTTTTTCATCATAATTATTTACAACATCATAAGCACTAAAATCACTATTTTGATCCATACGCATATCAAGTTTAGCATCTTTATGAAAACTAAAACCACGATAATCTTCATCAAGTTGTGGACTACTAACACCTAAATCAAATAATATACCATCCACTCCACCTTTTTTATTACCATCATCCCCCTGAACTTGACATAATTCTTGAAAAATCTTATTATTTTCAAGTTCTTCCTTCATATAAAGGAAATTAGATTTGATAATTAAAAAATTACTTCCGATGGCTTGCAACTTGTTGCGTGACCAATTTATGGCTTCCATATCTTGGTCAAAGGCGAATAAGAACCCCTTCCTAACACGCGCTAATATTTCCTGACTATCACCGGCGTATCCTAGTGTACAGTCAACATAAATTCCTTGTTCTTTCAAGTTTAAAGCTTCAATAGACTCTTCTTTCATAACTGTATAATGCATAATGTCCTCCTATAAATTAAAACTTGAATCAAACAAATTCTCTGAAATATCTGATAAACTTTTCAAATTATTATTCATAAACTCTTCCCATTTTTCTTTAGACCATATTTCAATTCTATTAATTACTCCTACTATCACAACTTCTTTAAGAAGAGTAGCGTAATTTGATAGATATAATGGAATATTAATTCTACCTTGTTTATCAAATTCTAAAGTGCAAGCACCACTAGTTAAAAATCTTGTAAAAGCACGTGCATCCGATTTTGTAAATGGAAGTGTACTAAGTTTTTCCATAATACTATTCCATTCTTTTTCACTATAACCAAATAAACATCCATCAAGACCTCTAGTAATAACAACGTTATTCCCTAGTTCTCCCCGAATCTTACTTGGAATAATAATTCTTCCTTTTTCATCAAGATTATGACGATATTCACCTGATAACATACTTTCACCACTTTTCCCCACTTTGTGCCACACTTACATTATCATAGTACCACTAATTACCTAAAATGTAAATCAAAAATCAAAAAAAATCTATTTAGTTTACATATTTTACAAAAAAAGTGTCAAACTAATTTTGAAAGGATAATTTATGAAAATACAAGATTATATTATTAATAACTTTAAAGAAGATGATATTAATACTCTTCGTAACACCATTACTGAATGTATTCAAGATGGTGATGAAGAAACATTACCAGGAATGGGCGTTTTTTTAGAACTTATTTGGAAAGAAAGCAATGAAGAACTAAGAAAACAAATGTTAGAAAATCTAAATAAAGCATTAAAAAAATAGTTAAATTCACTTAACTATTTTTCTTTTACTAAACTATAAAGTGTCTTCACTTCTTTTACAGATAATTCGCGATATTCTCCACTTTTTAAATTTTTAACGTCAAGTCCTGCAAAAGACAATCTTGTTAATTTCATAACATCATATCCCAAACTTTCAAACATTTTCTTTACTTGATGATTATGACCTTCATGAATCGTTAATTCAACCAAAGATGTATCTTTCTGTTTATCAACCTTTCTTAGTTTTACTCGTGCAGGGCTTGTTTTAAATCCATCAATGATAACACCTTTTTTTAATTTATAAATATCCGGTATACTAACTATTCCTTTTATTTTAGCCAAATATGTTTTATCAATAATATTTTTAGGATGAATAAGTTTATTTGTTAAATTACCATCATTTGTCAATAATAATGCTCCTGTTGTATCATAATCAAGTCTACCTACTGGGTAAATTCTTACATTTGTACTAATTAAATCAATAACCGTCTTTCTTCCTTTTTCATCACTATTAGTTGTTACAACACCACGTGGTTTATTAAGTAAATAATATACATAATTACCATCACTTTTCTTTAATACTTCACCATTAATCGTAATAATATCTTCATTACTCACTTTTTGACCTAAAAGGGCTTTTTCCCCATTTACCAATACTTTACCATTTTTTATTAATTCATCGGCACCTCTTCGTGATACATAACCACTACTTGCAATAACTTTACTAATTCGTTCCATAAAACCTCACAAGAAGATTATACTAAAATACAGACAAAAAATCCAGTAATTATTTTAAAACCTTTTTTAATGTTTTAATTGCACCGGATTCAATACGTGAAACTTGTGCCTGACTTATTCCTAATTCTTCTGATATTTCTGATTGTGTTTTGCCAATAATATAACGATCATTTAAAATACTTTGTTCTCTTTTCGTTAACTTATTAATTGCATTTTGTAAAGCCATTTTATTTCCTATATCATTACTTGTTCCCTTATCTTCTAATTGTTCATAAAGATATATAGTATCTCCCCCATCATTATATATTGGTGTATACATACTTACTGGTTCATAAGTTGATTCAACGGCAATTACTGCATCAATTTCATTTATTCCAAGTTGTTTAGCTATTTCCTCATATGATGGAACATAACCTAATTTATTCGTTAGATATTCCCGCATCTGTAATACTTTATAAGCCATATCTTTAAGAGAACGACTTACTCTTAACATATTATTATCTCTTAAACACCTTCTTATTTCTCCCATAATCATTGGACAGGCATATGTACTTAGTTTAAGTCCAAAACTTAAATCAAAATTTTCGATTGCCTTAATAAGTCCAATAACCCCTACTTGAAATAAATCATCTAAATTATCCGTTCTATTAGTATATTTTCGAAGAACAGATAAAACTAATTTTAAATTGCCATTAATAAGTTTTTGTTTAACATTTGTATCATGTGTTTTTTGATACTCTTTAAATAATTCAGTCATTTCTTCATTAGATAATACCTTTAATTCACTCGTATTTACTCCACTTATCATAACACTTTTTTTTGCCATAAAAAAATCCTTTCATATCTATTGTGATATAAAAAGAATTATTTATACAAAAAGAACATTTTGAGCCACTAGATTTCTTATTACTTAAATATGTTTATACTTTATAAAATTCTCTATTATAATTTAATTCATTTGCTTCATAAGGTAATATTAAATCAAATTCCTTAAAATATGGATTACTCCATAATGGTTTATATAATTCATTTAAATAATCAAATTCTCTTTAATGTGCCACATTATATACTTACAATTAAATCAACTCCTTTATTTAACAAACATATTATATTAAATTTTGAAACATTATGTAAATCACCTTGCCTTATCGATAACTCTTTTATATAATTATCAGTAGGAAATATTTAGTTGCTGGGTGTCTACCTCTATTCCTTTTGGAAAGAGGTGAGATGATGAGTAAAAGACTATTTATTATAAATATTCTTAAATACACTTCACTCATTTTATTTTTTTTATCAATTTTGATAATAGTAATAAAAAAATGACACTTAAGTATATTACTTAATGTAATAACTTAAATGTCCACACAAAATTATTTTGGTAGACATTCAGCATGCAAATACTGAATGTTTCCTTTTTATTTTATGAAGTTTCCTTCACTCATATTCATAATAACATAAAAAAGAACTTTTTTCAAGTTCTTTTCATTTATTAAAGCTCGACGATTCGAGTCTATTTCAAATGGTGGCTCCTAGTGGAATCGAACCACCGACACAGGGATTTTCAGTCCCTTGCTCTACCGACTGAGCTAAAGAGCCAACTGGCGGTCTGTACGGGATTCGGACCCGTGATCTTCTGCGTGACAGGCAGACGTGGTAGGCCACTGCACTAACAGACCATATTGGTTGCGGGAGAAGGATTTGAACCTACGACCTCTGGGTTATGAGCCCAACGAGCTACCACTGCTCTATCCCGCGATATAACATAAAATGGCGGAGGAAAAGGGATTCGAACCCCTGCGCCGCTTTCACGACCTCTCGGTTTTCAAGACCGATCCCTTCAACCGGACTTGGGTATTCCTCCAAATAAATGGTGCCTAAGGTCGGACTTGAACCGACACGAGGGTTTATTCTCGCAGGATTTTAAGTCCTGTGCGTCTACCTATTCCGCCACTCAGGCATTATTAATAAAAAATGGTGTCCCGTGCGAGATTCGAACTCACGACCCTTTGATTAAAAGTCAAATGCTCTACCTACTGAGCTAACGGGACATAAAACTAAAATGGCTGCCTCGGCTAGGTTCGAACTAGCGAATGACAGAGTCAAAGTCTGTTGCCTTACCACTTGGCTACGAGGCAATCGAATGGTGGAGAGAGGTGGATTCGAACCACCGAACCCGAAGGAACAGATTTACAGTCTGTCGCGTTTAGCCTCTTCGCTATCTCTCCATATGGTGCCGAAAACAGGAATCGAACCCGTAACCTATTGATTACAAATCAATTGCTCTACCAATTGAGCTATTTCGGCATAAAAATGGTGGGCGATATAGGACTCGAACCTATGACCCCTTGCTTGTAAGGCAAGTGCTCTAACCAACTGAGCTAATCGCCCAAATCACATGGACATTGATAATGATATCATTATTAAAGGAGAATGTCAATAATACTTTTCATTTTTTTTCATTTTTTTTCAATTTTATCCTCTATCCATTCATTAAGTGATTCTTTTAATATTCCAAACCCACTACCTGTTTCTTTAATATGACTATGTTTTTCATTTATACGATAATCTATATTTTTAATACTTAATTTTACTTGATTATTTACATCATCTTGACTAATTATTCGAACACGTATTTTTTCCCCAATATGTGCGTAATTTTTTATATCACTAACATACTTATCGCTTATTTCTGATATATGTATTAAACCACTAGAATAATCATCAAGACTTACGAATATTCCATATCTTTCTATTCCTGTTACCCGGCCTTCAACTATTTTATTATTAGCATATTTTTTCATACTATATCGCCTTATTTCTCCTTATTAATTCGATTTCTTCTTTGTATGGTGCCTTATCATTTATATAAGGTGTTTCTAATATTTTAGGAATGTCATCTAGTCTTTTATGATAAATTATCTTTAATAAATTATCTAATCCAATATAACCTTTACCAATGTTTTCATGACGATCTTTTCGAGAACCACAAACATTTTTACTATCATTAATATGCAAACATTTAAGATACTTTAAACCAATTATATTATCAAATTCATCTAATACTTTATCAAAACTATTTAAATCATATCCTGCATCATGAATATGACATGTATCAAGACATACACCAATAAGTTCTTTTTTCTTAACACCATCAATAATTTTTTTTATCTCAATAAAACTAGAACCCACTTCACTACCTTTTCCCGCCATTGTCTCAAGTAAAATACAAACAGAATTATCTATTTCTAGCACCTTATTTAATCCATCAATAATGTTTTCAATTCCTAAGTCAATTCCACTGCCAACATGACTTCCAGGATGAAGAACCATTTTGGTAATACCTAATTTCTCACAACGAATTATCTCTTGTTTCAAAAAATTAATTGCAAATTGATGTTTTTCTTTATCATTATTGGCAAGATTCACAATATAAGGTGCATGAACTATTATTTTTTCCAAAGAAATATTATTTTCCTGCATTTTTTTTATTGCCTTACTTGTTAATTCATCATCAATAGTATATCGTATAGTATTTTGCGGAGCCCCTGTATAAAACATAAATGTATTACTTCCATATGATAATGCTTCTTCAAGACTTCCTAATAATTGACTACTTTTATTAAATCCTACATGTGAACCTATATATAACATTTAAATCACCTTTCTCATTATACAAAAAATCACCCAAAAGTGCAAGAAAAAAGATATACAACTTAATGCATATCTTAACCACCATTACTTGTATTACCTTTGACAATACCATCATTACGATTACTAGATAATGACGCTTCTGTTGCATCATTTATATAGTAGTTACCACCTTCATTAGTAATTAAACAAATGCTAAACTCAGGACTTTTACCATTACCTTTACCTACAGCCTTAACATAAGATTCTCCTGAACCTTCGGTACAAGCAAGAGCAGTACTAGTTTTTACTTTAAATACTCCGGTATATCCAAGAGCAAATGGACCATCGGTTGGATCAGGTGTACCTGTATAATATTTGAAAGTACCACCTAATGGTGAAGTCTTACCACCCTTACTTAAAATAGCCTCAGAAAAGTAGCAATATACTGTATCACCATTTTCCATTGGTAATTCATTTGAAAGTGTTAATTGCTGTCTTACACCATTTATTATTTGAAGACCCGTTTCTTTCATTGTATCATATCTTGCACCCTGCATTATACCATTCATACTTATAATTGCAATACTCATAATTAAAGCTAAAATAACAATAACGGCTAGTAATTCTACTAATGTAAATCCTTTCTTATTTTTTAAAATATTTTTCATTTTTTCCTCCTCTACTTTACACAAATAATTTTAGCATGCAAATATTCGTTAAGTCAATAACTTTTTAATATTTTTTTAATGTTTACATTTTATTTACTTCTAACATTTTCTTTTGAATATAAATTAGTTTCTAAAACACATCCTCCTGAAGAAGTTTTAATTACTCTATTTTCGCTTTCAAGATATACACAATAATTAACTACCCCACCATTATTTTGATATTCTACATATGATGATGCCTCAATATAATTACCACCATCAGGATCTTTTTTTATTTGTTTATCAGCATTTAGTTCACTAAAAGTATATCTTTTAGAATTTAATTTTCTAGCCTCATAATCCATACTGATTTTAAGTTTAGCAATAGAAATCAACTTTTTAGCATCATCTAACATTTGATCTTTTTTCACATTATCTGATACTCCTAACATATTAGGTACAGCAATTAAACCTATTATCCCTAAAATGGCAATAACCGCCAAAAGTTCAATTAGCGTAAATCCTTTCTTATTCATTAAAATCATCCCCTTTTATAGCAAGTTTTTCTAACGTATCTTTAGCTGCTAACTGACACGCTTCCTTTTTACTACTAGCAGTTCCTTTACCATATATAACATTATCTATTCTTACAACAATGGTAAACGTTTTATCATGCGATGGACCACTTTCATCAACTAATTCATAGGTAAAACTTCTTTTATCAGTTTGCATCAATTCTTGCAAAATAGATTTGTAATCATTAAAAAAATACGTTTTATTATTAATATATGGTGTAACAATATTTAAAATATAGTCTTTTACTTTATCAAATCCTTGATCTAAATATATTGCACCAATAAAAGCCTCAAAAATATCAGCAACAATTGCTTTTTTAACATTACCCGTCTCTCCATGACCAACTTTAATATATTTATATAACCCAATTTTTTGCATATATTCATAATTGGCATTTTCACAAACAAAATTAGCTCGCATTTTTGTCATACTACCTTCATTTTGCTCATAATTTTTATATAAATACTCACTTACAACAAGTTCTAAAACAGCATCTCCTAAAAACTCTAATCTTTCATAATCTCTTTTCTCATTATGTTCATTGGCATAAGACGAATGCGATAAAGCAGTTTCGTAAAGTTTTCGATTATTAGGTATAATGCCATATTTTTCAAAAAAATCGTTCACTATTAATCCTCCACTACTATTATTATAACAGATTTTTTCAATTTTGAAGCATAAAATAAAAGATAATACTTTTTCTTTGAAAAACACTTGTCGAAAAATAAAAATAATAGTACAATTAGTATAGGTGCAATATGAAAAAGATGCTAATTAAAATAATTAAACTATATCAAAAGATACCTTTAAAAAGTCATAGCAAATGTAAATTTATACCAACATGTTCTAACTATGCAATAATAGTTTTAAATGAATTTGGTTTAATTAAAGGTCTTTATCTTGCAACTAAAAGAATTATAAGGTGCAATCCTCTTAGTAAAGGAGGAATTGATTTACCACCAATAAAGGAGAAATTATGAAAAAAATTAAATATTATGTACTTTTGATAACTTTATCATTTATTTTATCGGGTTGTTCGCTATTTAAAAGAGACTCTATGGAAAATATTAATATCATAACTACCATTTATCCTCTTGAATATGCTATAAATTATCTATATGGAGAAAGTTCTGTTGTTAATTCAATTTATCCCGATGGCATTAATATTGATGTCTATACACTAACAGAAAAACAATATAAAGATAATAGTAATAAAGATTTATTTGTTTATATGGGATTATCAAAGGATTCTGATATCGCCGTAGAACTTATTAATAGAAATAAAAATCTTAAATTAATTGATGCAACATACGGAATGGAATATAAAGTTGATATTAGCGAATTATGGCTTAATCCATCTAATCTATTAATGGTCTTGCAAAACATTAAAAATGGTCTTTCAGAATATATTGACAATACCTTTATTAAAGAGGAAATAAACGAAAGATATCAAGAATTAAAAATGATTTTATCAGAAGTTGACGCTAGTTTAAAAACAACTATTGAAAATGCTACTAAAAAAACGATTTATACTAATAGTAATGCTTTAAGATTTTTAGAAAAATATGGATTAAATGTTATTGTTATTGATAAAGAACTAGACTTATATGAAAAAAACTTAGCATTATTAAATAATGCTATTGAGGAAGAAAAAATCAAATATTTCTTTACACTAGAAAATATTGAACTTGATGAGGAAATTAAAAAACTTGCGGTCACAGAAAAAATAAAATTAGAAGAATTCCGTAATTTAAAAAACATTACTGATGAAGAACGTAATAATAAAAAAGATTACGTTGAAATAATAAATAATAATATTGAACTAATAAAAAAAGAAATATATTAAAAGGATAAGATACAAAACTCTTATCCTTTTAATTCTAAAATTGTTTTTTCAAAATCACTACTATTTGTTACACAACTACCACTAACAAGAATATCCGCATCCCCTAAAAATTCTTTATTTTCAAGATTAATTCCACCATCAACACTTATCAAAAGATTTCTTTTTTCTTTTTTTATTTTGGTACGTAATTCTTTTATTTTAGGAATAACTTCTTTAATAAATTCTTGTCCTGGTAATCCTGGTTTAACACTCATTATCAAAACCAAATCTATTCTATCAAGATATGGTTCAATTATTGATAAGTCATCTTCAGGATTAACGGCTAATCCCACTTTAATACCATAACTTTGACATTTATCAATCACTTCATTTAAATCATTTTTGATATTAACATGAAAAGTCATACAAAAGACATTTAATAAAGCATAATCATCAATCATTTTAAGAGGCTTATTTACCATAAAATGAATATCTAATCTTTTTCTTGTAAAATAACCGATATTTTCAATTTCACTAAATAAGTTAGCCTTCCCTTTAACATATTTTCCATCCATGACATCAACATGAAGAAAATCCATTGATGTTTTATCAAGTAAATAAACAACTTTTTCTTTATATTTCTTTTTAACATTTAAAAATGATACTGATACTTTCATACATCTACCTTCTTTTATACTCTTCTTTACTACCAAACTTAACAATATCTAAATAATTTTGATAACGAAATTCCATAATTTTTCCTTCTTTAACAGCCTTTTTTACAGCACACTCTTCTTCTTTAATATGCATACAATCTCTAAAAGGACAAGGATAATTTGAAAAATCAATAAAAGCATCTCTTATCTCCTTTTGCATCATATCCGAAAATTCAAGAGCGGAAAAACCCGGAGTATCTAAAAGCATACCATCTAAGATTTCAATGATTTCGGCATGCCTTGTTGTATGCCTACCTCTTCCTAAAGCCAGGCTTATCTCTCCTGTTTTAAGTTCTAAACTAGAATCTAATTTATTAAGTAAGGAACTTTTACCACTACCTGTTTGTCCAACAAAAACCGTTATTTCCTTTTTAAAAATCTTCTTCAAGTTTTCAAGATCATCATTATAATACACAGGATACAAGGTTTGATAATAATCAATTATTTTCTTTATATTTTTCCATTCATCTTCACTTAATAAATCTTTTTTCGTAAAACATATAATTGGTTTAATACGATTATACTCCAGTTCAACTAATATCTTGTCTATCAAATTAGTATCTAAATCCGGTTCTTTTAAACTTGCTACTACAAGTCCTTGAGTTATATTAGCAACTTCCGGTCTTTTTATTTGATTCTTTCTTGGTAATATTTTAACAATAACCTTTTTATTCAAATCAACTAATACTTTATCACCAACTAAAGGAAGTAATTTGTGCATTCTAAATAGTCCTCGAATACCACAAATAATTACTTCCTTATCGAATTTCACATAACATTTATCACTTAATATTTTTATAATTAATCCTTCCATAAACTCCCTTAGTCTTGTGTTTCAACTGCACCTTCATTTACAGTAGGTGTTTCTTCTACATATTTAGTTGCGACAGTTATTATAATAGTTGCGCCATTAGTAACCGCTGTTCCACTAGCACGTGATTGTGAAATAATATCGCCTTCATTAAATCCCGCACGACTCTTATATTTAAATTCTACTGCTAATTCATATTTATCACAGAATTCTTTAATATCTTTTTCTGTCCAAGTACCATCAGTAAAATCAGGATATTTTACGATTATATCAGGAATATATAAAGTTATATTTGTTCCTTTAGCAACTTCCGTTCCTTCTTTTAAATCTTGTTTAATAATAACTTGTTCATCATTATATTCCTTACCATCTTCTGGTTCCATCTTTTCAATAACAACATTTAATCCATAATTATTTGTAAGAATGGTTTTTACTTCAATATAATTTTTACCAACATAGTTTTCAATCGTATATGCCATTTTACCAGTTGATTCATAAAGAATAATCTCTGTTCCTTTTTTAACTTCTCTTCCAATCGAAGGTGATGTTTTAACAACAAGTCCTTTTTCTATTTCTTCATCACCAACATACTCAATGGTTGTTGCAACTTCAAATCCTTGCTTTTTAAGTGTTTTTTCCGCTTCAACAACACTCATTTTACTAACATCAGGAATAGTAATATTAGGTACTTCCATTACCTTAGGATATACTAAGAAAATACCAATCAATGCAATAATAATTAAGGCAAAAATACCTGATAAAACCCATAAAACAATACTTGTTTTACTATCATCATCATCAATATCTTCTTGTTTTACTTCATTTTTTTCTGATAGTAAATTCTTTTTATCTACATCGCCTTCATGTTCTGGATATTTAAAACCAATTCGTGGCTCATTACTTCTTTCTTCATTTAAACATGTTAACAAATCATCATGCATTTCTTTACTTGAAGCATAACGATTTTTCGGATTTTTAGCTGTTGCACGCAATACAACATTTTCAAGAGCTTGTGGAATAGAAGGATTAATTTCACGAACACTTGGAATATCATCTTTAATTTGTTTAAAAGCAATTTCAACAGCATTATCTCCTTTAAATGGTAAATTCCCTGTCAATAACTCAAATAACATAATTCCCATAGAATAAATGTCACTTTTAACAGTAGCACCTTTACCACTTGCTTGTTCTGGTGGTAAATAATGAACACTTCCCATAACAGAATTTGTTTGCGTAAGTTGCGTATTATTAAGAGCCATTGCTATTCCAAAATCCGTTATTTTAATTTCCCCATTATCTTGAATCATAATATTCTGTGGTTTTAAATCACGATGGATAATATAACTAGCATGAGCATGATCAACACCATCTGTTAATTGTAACATAATATCAATACATTCTGATAAAGTTAATGCCCCACGTTTTTTAATTAGTTGTTTTAACGTCATTCCTTTAATGTATTCCATAACAATATAGTATGTTCCATTATCTTCTCCAACATCATACATTTCAACAATATTAGGATGTGATAAACTAGAAGCTGCTAAAGCTTCTCTTTGAAAACGTCTAACAAACTTTTCATCACCTGCTAAATCACCACGTAATACTTTAATAGCAACATCTCTATCTAATATTAAATCATGTGCAAGATACACATTTGCCATACCACCTTCACCAATTGATTTAATTATTTCATAACGATCATTAATCTTTTGCCCCTTTGTTATCATTTATTATCACCTTCACTTTTTTCATTCATTATTAAATATGCCATTGACATATTGTCTAACCCACCCCTATTATTACATTTATGTATTAACTTAACAATTTTTTCTTCTATTTCCAAATCTTCTTCTAAAACCTTCTCAATCTGTTCTTTCTCTAACATATTAGTTACACCATCACTACATAAGAAAATCCCATCAATATTCATATCACAATCAAAAATATCTGCTTCAATTGGATCATTGGCTCCCAAGGCTTTCATTAAAACATTCTTTCTTGGATGATTCTCCGCTTCTTCTTCAGATAATTCTCCTGCAGCCACTAATAAATTAACTAAAGTATGATCATAAGTAATTTTATGTAAAACATTATCTTTAACAATAAAACCTGATGAGTCACCTATATTAGCCATTAACAAATAATCTTTAGTTAATATTGCCATTACAAGAGTTGTCCCCATACCTTTACTTTCTGGATGATCTTTTTGATATTTAAAAATCATTCCATTAACTTCTTGAATACTATCATTGATAAAAGATATTGCAGATTCCTTATCTAAATTATAAAAACTTTCTTGAAAATGATGTGAAAGATATTTTATCACAATACTACTTGCTACTTCACCACAAGAATGTCCTCCCATACCATCAGCTACGGCCATCAAATAACTATTTTCATTATTTCGAATAATAATTACGCTATCCTCATTATGATCACGAACTTTTCCGGTATCTGTTAAATAAAATGATTTCATTACATCACCTCACCTTTAGCTCTTAATTGACCACAAGCAGCATCTATCTTACTTCCAAATTCTCTTCTTATCGTCACATTAATTTTCTCTTTCTTTAGTATATCATAAAATGCCAAAATTTTCTCTTTTTCTGTTCTTTTAAAAGAAATATTTTCTGTTTCATTGTAAGGTATCAAATTTACATAACAATTAATACCTCGCAATAAACTAGCAAGTTCTAAAGCATTTTCTTTACTATCATTAATATCTTTTAACATTATATATTCAAAAGTAACTCTTCGATTAGTAACTTCAACATAATCTTTAATTGCTTTAATCAACTTCTCAACTTTATATATTTTATTAATTGGCATTATCTTATCACGTATTTCATTATTTGGTGCATGTAAACTAATCGCTAAATTAACTTGAAATGGGAGTTTAGCAAATTCATATATTTTAGGAACAACACCACATGTTGAAACGGTAATATGACGACTACCTAAATTTATTCCTTTAGGATAATTTACAATCGTTATAAAATGAACAAGGTTATCAAAATTATCAAATGGTTCACCAATACCCATTACTACAACATGACTAATACGTTTTTGTATTACTTCCTCTACTTTCATAATTTGTAAAACCATCTCACTTGCAGTTAAATTACGAATTTTTTTTAATCTACCACTTTCACAAAAACGACAACTCATATTGCAACCAACTTGACTTGATACACATAAACTATTTCCATAGTCATGTTCCATTAATACCGCTTCTATTAAATTACCATCTTCCATTTTGAAAAGAAATTTCGATACATCTTTATCCTCTTGTTTTTTAATTATCTCAATCTTATCAAAAAAGAAATTATCTTCTAATTTATTTATTAAATCTTTTGATAAATTACTCATTTTAGAAAAAGAAGTAACTCTTTTAATATAAAGCCAATCCATTATTTGACTAGCACGATACTTTTTTTCTTCATTATTCACCAAAAAATCTTCTAATTCATTTATCGTTATGTTATAGATACTTTCCATAAACACTCCCACCTATAATAATTTTAATAATATTTGCATAATTTGTCAATTTATTTGTCAAAGTATTTCAATATTTACTGTAAAAAAAGATATAATTAACTAAAATAGCCTAATTATATCATTTATTGTTACATAAATAATTAATCCTAAAAGAATAAAGAATCCAATATTATGTATCAAATTTTCTGTTTCAGCCTTAACTGGTTTACCCTTTATCTTTTCTATTAATAAGAATAATATTCTACCACCATCAAAAGCTGGGAATGGTATTAAATTAACAAATCCTACATTTAATGATAACAAAGCAAGTAAATAGAATAAATTAGAAAAACCATTTTCTCTTGTTTTATCAACTGCTGTATATATACCAACAGGTCCTGATAATTCTTTAACACTTACACGTCCCGTAAATAAACTTTTAAAAGTAATAACCATTTGTCTTACTAAAGAACCAAATTTTGAAAAACTATATTTTATCGCTGGTATAAAGCCATGTTCTACTTCTTTACTAAAGCTCATTCCATAACTATATCCTGCTTTTTCACTTTCTTCCCCTTCAAGTGGTGTTACTTTAATCACAATTTCTTCTTTATCATCTCGTAAAACCGTTAATTCTGTTTCTCCTTTAGCAATCGTTAAATATAATTGTACATCATCCAATGTTTTAGTTTTACTACCATCTATTTTAAGAATTTTATCTCCTGCTTGAAGTCCGGCAAGCGCTGCTGGAGAATTTTCAATTACCCCAGGAATAACAGTACTATTACTTGGACTACCAATAATTAGTCCTAAGAAAAATAACACAATAAGCGCTAGTAAAAAATTATTTCCTGCTCCAAAAAACATTACTAAAAATCTTTGCCAAACTTTCTTTGATTGCAATAAACGATCTTTAGGTATTTTTTTATCTTCATCATTGCCTTCACCAGCTAAAGAACAATAACCACCTATTGGTATTGCCCTAATAGAATAAACGGTTTCTCCCCCACGACCTTTTTTACTAAAAATCTTAGGTCCCATTCCAATAGAAAATTCATATACATAAATACCAAATAATTTTGCAAAAAAGAAATGTCCAAATTCATGTACAAATACTATAATTCCTAAAATAATAACAAAATATAAAATTGATATAATCATAAAACAACTCCTCCTAAATAATAATATACATCAAAAAAGCTAAAATAACAAATAACACACTGTCAAGTCTGTCTAATACACCACCATGACCTGGTATTAAATTACTAAAATCTTTAATTTTATAAGTTCTTTTAATACTTGAAAAGAATAAATCTCCTATTTGTGAAATAATTGTTAAAACAAAAGTCTGTAAGATAATTACAGGAATACTTGCATTACCTATTACAAAATAGAAAAACAAACTTCCACAAATAGTT
This sequence comes from uncultured Erysipelotrichaceae bacterium, assembly GCA_902801795.1. Taxonomy (GTDB): domain Bacteria; phylum Bacillota_I; class Bacilli_A; order RF39; family UBA660; genus RUG12783. The sequence continues at coordinate 3,281 of CADCJQ010000013.1, read as the reverse complement.
CCAAATAAACTTCCAATAATACTTCCTTCAATCGTTTTATTTGGTGATATCGCAGGTGCTAACTTTCTTTTACCTAATAAACTTCCTCCAAGGTAAGCAAATGTATCTGTCATAATAGAAATAATAAAAGCATAGATTACATAATTAAGATTCAAAAGTCTTATTCTAATAAAACTATTAAATAATAATCCAATAATTAAGACACTAGAAAACAAAAAGATTGCCTCTTTATATGTATATTTTTTTAAATCATTATTTATAACCACACTAATACTATATAAAAGAAAAACTCCTCCCATTATTGGAAAATTAAACATATCATAATAATATTCACTTCCATAATTAAATAATATCAAAAATAAACATATAAAATAACTTAATAATTTCATAAAATCAGGAATATTCTTTTCTAAACGCATTAATTCCCATAATCCAATTAAACCTAAAATACTTCCCAAAATTGGATAATAAATATCGCCTACTATTAATATAGGAATAAATATCATAATCATAACCAATGCACTAATTACTCTTTTTTTCATATCCACCTCTACACTACAAATATAATTATATCAAATTCTCCAAAGATTACAAGAATTATTTAAAAAAAGAAGTTCATCGCTTCTTTTCAACACTTAATTTTTGATAATCATTACCAACCATAACATACTTTATATAACTAGAAATATTATATAATAATTCATCACAATATTCACTTAATTCACTACTTTGTTTTATCATTTTAACTATACTTATATATTCTTCTAAAGTAATATTCTCCGGTTTCATAAACAAACTTAAAACTTTATTTAAAGAATAAATTTGTCTATTAATAACTGCAATATCTTTATCATTCCCTATTTTCTCATCAACTACTTTTTCCATAAGTTTTCGAAGTTCATTAAAGAAATATTTAATATATCTTATTTGACCATCATCTAACCTATATGATTTTGATTTTAATATTAATTGATAAAACATAATAATATTTATGACATCCATTGGAATTTTTATATAATCATCAACTTTTTCAATATTTAAATCTTTTAGATTAACGACACTCATCGAAACATCTTGAATCTTTTTACGAGTTTCTATTAAATCACTAAACTTAATCTCTAAGGCATCATCTTTCTTTTTTTTAACGTTTTCAATAAGTTCACTAATGTATACTAATAATTCATCTTTTGTCATCATAACCTCACTTAACATTCTTTTCTTTATTAATATTTGATAATTCTTCCATTTTTAAAAGACTACTATCAATTAATTTAAATGCTCTTATACGGCTAAGTTCATCAAAATCATTTTGAAATATTTTCATAATAAAGTTAATAGCATCATACTCTTTTTGCAATCTATTATTGGTAACTCTTACATATTCACTATCATCATTCTTTTTCATAAATAAACCATATACTAAATATATATTAGCATCACTTGGCAAATTATATTTAGCAATAATCTCTTTTTTATTACTTTCACTTACACTTAAAATGGTATATGGAATACGAACAGGATTATTTACTTCACCTTTGGAACACCAAACATTAAATTCTTTAAACAAGGAAGAGTTGTGATTAACAATCGCTTTATTCGCATTATACCCAAGTTTTCGAAAACGAATATTATCCATATTCTTAAAACGATTATTTAACATACGAACAATATCTCTAATATCTCTTTCTTCTTCACCATCATTTTTATCTCTAATAGTTTGAAGATCAATATCAACAACAGAAGCAGAATTTACATTACCACCTCTGCCATTATTAACATCTAAAAACAATACGATATTATGCGATTCATCAGGAACTTCTTCTTCTATTTCTTTTTCATGCATTAATTTCTCCGTATTCGCTAACTTACGCAAATAAGCATTTATTTTTTCCATTACTTCAGTAAGAGAATCTTTACCATCACCTTTTCCATTAACTAAATCAATATATTTATTAAAAGCATTTAATAAATCATAAATGGTAGCATAAAAAATTATTTCATGTTGTGTAAATCCATGAGCAACATAAATTAAATTATCATAATCACGTACTTTAATCAAATCACTAGCACTAATCATCGAATTCTTATCTGAAAAACTTAATTGATAAAACTTTCGAATATAATCTTTTATTTTATCAACAACTTCACTATCTAATTTAGAAATAATATGAAATTCATCAGTTTTTTCTTTAAGTTCCATTCTATTTTTTAAATAATTAATAACTAATTCCTTTAACTCATCACTGATTTGAAACTTATCTAAACTATCTAAAACTCCTTGATTATTAATATCAATACTAGTATCATTTATAAACTCAATTACTTGTTCATATTTATTCTTTCTATTTAAATAATCTTCTTTTAACTCACTATATTTTTTAATTAATCTATCAATAACTCCATATATTTTTTCTTCTATTTCTTTAAGAAAACTATCCATCTCTTTATATTGTGGTTCTTTTCTTAATTTTTCATAATCAACTCGATCTAGAATAAAAAGAGTATCACATAATTTCTCATATCTATCACCATTACCATCAATAAGTTCAAATAATTCTAAACTATATGGATAATCAGAATTATGTTTAGTCATATTATCTAAAAATTCTTGAAGTTTCTCTATTTTATCATTAAGTTCATTTAATTCATCATATATCTTTCTAATATCTTCATTAATATATTCTGTAACTTTATTATAATCATCAATCATATTATTCCTCTTTCCATCCTATTATTTATATATATAGTATAATTTCTTTTTAAAAAAATATCAAGGGAAATTCACAAAAAAGCATTTAAAAAAATGTAAAGTTATAATTTTAACATCAACTTAAAAACGCAAATACTAATTATAAATAATTGGCAAATAGTCTAAACTATAGCAAAAAACTGCATATCATTTGCAGTTTTTATCATAACATCGAGTTTCTATTTTAGTACCATGTACAAGGTCTAGTATCTACACTATATACCTACTATATCATTATTTTTATCCAATTTCATATGGATCATTAATAAATCCAGTTCCACCGATAATTTTTGTCTCAGATTTTAGATTGATAGATGGTCGGACGCCGTACGCGTTGGAACTGGGCGAGGGGCTACCAGTATTACCGCCACTGTACACGCTACGCACGCTGGAGGAACTATAAGGTGTTATTAACCACATATGCTTGTAATCACTATAACTATTAATATGCGTAAGCGTCGATTGCTGTGCTGACATCATTTCTCCTGCACGTAATAGTCCAACCAGTCCTGTATATGTCATATTTGTGCCG
>CADCJQ010000012.1 GCA_902801795.1 uncultured Erysipelotrichaceae bacterium | reverse complement strand
TGACTCAGAATTTGCTGTAGGTCATATTCCACCAAATACGAATGTTAATGGAACAATTACTTTAAGAGTTTATATTGATGGTGATAGAGTAGCTATAAGTGATACCTATGATGGAACCGAATCAGATAATATGGGTACAACAAGTGATTGGGTTGATGGAAGAACCGTGTTAACAACTACTGAATGGAATGCTTTACAAACATCTGGAATTGGTTTTAGTGTTAAAGTATCTGCTGATGAAGGAGTATATGACTCATCTGCTGTCGGATATTTAACTTATAATAAAAATGGGCTGTTAGGAAGTACACCATCACGACAACCTCTTAAAGGAGATGGAACCGATACCATAACAGTATCTCTTGATGTACCAAACTTTAAAGGATGGAGTACAACACCAGATGGGGAAGTTGAATATAAAGTAGGAGACACCATTAACTTTAATAGTGATACAACTTTGTATGCTGTAATTAAAGAAACAGCTAGTGAATTTTTACAAGAAAGAAAAACTACTCAAGCATCATGTATTTCGACAGAACCAAATAAATCATCATTTTATGGAGAAATTGATGCGGACGTCATCTATTATACCGGTAATGATGAAGATTGTTTAAAGAATTATGTTTGGTACTCTGGAAAACTATGGAGAATAGTAGCGATTTACCCAAATGGTATGATAAAATTAGTAACCGAAAATCCTATGACATCAATATATTTTGGTAGCACAGTAACCTTTGCTGACTCATGGATGGTACCAACACTATATAATAATACCAATATCGTTGTTCAAAATAGTGAATGGAATGTTAAAGAGACTACGGCAGATACAGACCCATATTTAGAAAGAGTAGCAAATGACACGATAACTAGAACAGTAGGATTATTAAATGCCTTTGAATACACTAAAAGTGGAACAAGTTCAGGATATTTACATATTGGCCAATATTGGTGGTTAATGACACCATATAGTTCCTCCAATGTGCGTATCGTGAGCAACTACGGTGCCTTGACCAACAACTCTCCATCCAGCGCGGGTGGCGCCCGACCATCTATCGTCATTAAATCTAACGCCATATTTGATACCGAAAATTATGATGGAACAAGATTATTACCATTCCATATTATAGGTGACGTAGAAGAAGGCAAGACTAATGAACTTCTAAATACTAGAATAAGTGGTGAATATGTTAAATTTAATAATGAATTATACAGAATTGTGGGAATAGAAAATAATACAACTAAAATAGTAAATACAAGTTATATAAATAACCCAAATAGTTCCAACACTTCTGATACAACAAAAGGTAATTTTGGAAGTGATGTCTATTTTAATACGCAGTCTACAGATATGAAATACTGGGATAAATATTTGACTGATGAAAATGGATGGTTAAGTACTATTTCTTCAGGTGATAAGAACCTGCTAGTAAATGGAACGTACTATTTAGGATTGCATTCAAATAGTACGAACTATAAAGCAACGATATGTAAAAATACAGCAAGTGAACTTGAGACAACAACCATTAGTAATTGTACGAAATATGAAAGTAGTGATACTAATAAAACGTATACCGGACTTGTTGGACTATTACGTGCAGGAGAAATGATGTCAGCACAGCAATCAACATTAACACACGTCAGCAGCTCAACCACCTATAAGAGTATGTGGTTAATAACACCATCTAGTTCCTCCTATGTGCGTTTTGTGGGCAATGGCGGTGCCTTTGGCAGCGACTCGCCCGGCTCCAGCGCGCGCGGTGCCCGACCATCTATCGTCATTAAATCTGAGACAAAAATTATCAAGGGTAGTGGATTTATTAATGATCCATATGAAATTGGATAAAAATAATAACAAAAGATACTGCATTTTAAACAGTATCTTTTATTATATTTTATTATTTAAGATTCTTTCGGTGTTCATGAAGTTTATTTTGGCAACTTCATAGAGTTTTTCTCTTCCGTATTTTTCTACTATTTCTTTACCAATACTATCTACTTCTTGTCCTGCTCCTTTAGGTAGTGGTAGATGTAGGCTATCACATAATTTATCAAATTCTTTTAAGAAGAGATAACGACTTATAATACTTGCACAGGCAACAGATAGACATTTATCTTCGGCTTTGGTCATGAAGGTAATGTCTTTTTGAATATTAGGGGATTCTTTGATGTAATCATAATATTTGTTTTCTCTTGCAAATTCATCTACAATAATATAATCATATTTTGGATTTTCTTCATGAATCATTTGATATAATACTTTATTATGCATAATAGCTTTGATTTTATTCATATTATAGCCTTTACTTTGGTATTTATTGTATTCTGTATTATTTAATATCATACTTTTATATTTTACTCTTTTAGCGATTAAAGGGGCTATTTTAAGAATTTTATCATCGGTTATTTTTTTGCTATCCATAACTCCTAATTCATCAAGATAAGCGACATCTTCTTTGGTTACATAAGTACTTGATACAACAACAGGACCAAAGTAATCTCCTGTTCCTACTTCATCACTTCCAACACTATTGACATTATGGTAAATACTAGTGTTTACTTTTTCTTTGTCTTTTAGTGTTTTCTTTTCTTTAGTATCGCTATTTGTATAACTTACAGTACCTGAATTTATTTTTTCTGTTTCTATCCAATATTCACTGGCCATATCAGCATCTTTTCCTTGGAAAACGGCTTTTCCGCTAGAATATAGAGTTACTACAGTATCACCATCATCCGCTTGAAATAAAGCATATTGTGGTGTTTTTTCTCTTTTCATTTCATTATAAAAATCATCCATCATTTTTTGAGTCTTTTGACATGTTTTTAAAGTTATTACCATTTTTTACCTCTTTTCTAATTTTTTTGCATATATTTTATTGAAATAATAATACATTATTCTTTTTGCTTCATATTAATTATATCAATTAGATAGTTTTTTGACAATAATTGAAAAAAAGTTTTAAAAAATAAAAATTAATGTAGATAAAAATATTATTTTGTAGTATGATATTTTTAGGTGAAAGAAATGGAAGTTTTAAAAAAATTCAAAGCAAGTGCTTGTGCTGTGATGATAGTGTATTTTATTGTTGGTTTAATAATGTTATTAAATCCTAGCTTTGTTGGGGCTGCGGTTAATTATGTTATTGGTGTTTTGGTAGTTATTTATGGAATAGTATATTGTATATCACTTTATCAAAAAAAAGAAACTGGCTATAATAAATTTGATTTGCTTGCAGGGGTACTTTGTATTAGCTTTGGACTTTTCTTAATAGTTCATAAAGATATATTAGTTTCGTTAATACCTTTTTGTATGGGAGTTATTCTTTTAATGGATGCTGTTAGTGGTATTATTAAAAGTTTTAAATTAAAGAAAATGCTCCTTTCAAGATGGTGGATTGTTTTAGTTATTAATTTATTGATATTAGGATTTTCTATTTTTATAATTGTTAATGCTCAAAATATTACAGAATTATTAATTAGAATAATAGGTGGATTTTTGATTGTTGATGCAATTTTAGATTTTTTGTTGACACTTAGAATAACTAAAAGTGTTAAAAGTGAAGTAAGAGATCTTCAAGTTATTGAAAAAGAAGTTTAGAAAGGAAGATTGTTATGCGCAAAAGGCTTGTCTTTGTAATAATATTATTGTGTAATTTTTTCTTTGTTTATGGTATAAACTATGCAAATCAAGTAATGCAAGAAAATGATTTTTTAATTTATTTGAATGAAGAAGATAAGCCGATTGTTGAAGAAACTGAACTTAAAGATGATCATTCTAAAGATAAAGAATTTGATGGTGAAAGTATTGAAGTAATTGGTGAAAAAATAGAAAATGTCTTTAATAAGACAGAATTGGAAGGAATGGGAGAATATGTTTCTCGTTCTTCAATTACTAAAGGTGTTAATCCATACCTAGTAGGAGGAATAATTTTAGTAAATACAAACTGTAAAAATGAATGCTCAGTTCTTTTTAAACAATGTCATAATGTTTTTGAGAAAAAAGGAAAACCTGGTTGTTTTGGTGGAACTTATCAAGAATATGATAATATTAATAAAGGAATTGATGCTTTAATATTAGAAATAAGTGATAAATTTAGTGATGTAGAAAGCCAATTGCCTTATAAAATTTTCTCATCATTTGGTAAAAATGAGACATGGGCATATAAAGTAAATGAATATATGGAAAGGCTAAAAAGAGGAAAATAGTTGACGTCAAGAAAAATATTTTTCTTTTTTTTTAATTTAGTAATTGTATATTTTAATTTAATGTGTTATGCTATTTACGTATAGTAGGAGAAGGTTATGAGAAAAAATGAAAAAAAAGTAAAAAATAAAAATCAATATATTATAATGACAGTACTTACTATTATTGTTTTTTTAGTAATATATTTATCTTTTGATAAATTACTATCTAATAAAATATATGTAGATGTTATGCCTAAACAGCCCATGAATAATATTCGTGGTATGGAAATAAAAGATACTGAAACTGATAATGGAAATGATAAAAATAAAGATACTGAAAAAGATATAGATGGCGAACCAGTTGCTTATGTTTATACCGAGGATAAAAGTTATGGAAATTTTATATATATGATTGATCAATTTCCAACTAAAGATGAAATAGGTAAAGAATTAGAAGGACAATATAAAACTTTTGATTTTAAATTTGAATTTAATAAAAAAGCATTAGGTGTTGATTATGTTGTCACTCTTGAAAAAATGCCAGAATCTGATTTAGATGAAACTTGGGTTAAGGCTTATCTTACTAACGAAGGTGCTCCTGTTAATAATTGTCTTCGTGATAATGGAAGAATAAAAACATTTAATGAATATGATAAATATAATAATATAAGTAATGAAGTAGTTTTATTCCGAGGAAAAGTTAGTGAAAGCGATTTAAAAAGAGGATATCGTAATTTTAGATTTAGAATGTGGGTTTCAGAAGATGTGACTGTCCAAAATGAAAATTACGAAAGTAGAACTTTTGTTGCTCGTGTTAATGTTCATGTTAGTGGAAATATATAATAAGAGGTTACAACATGAAAAAAATATTAGATTATATCAAGTGGCTTTTTAATTACATGTCAAGCATTGTAATGTATGCAATAATTGTAGTATTAATATTGGTTGGCGTTTTACTTACAGTTTATTATGTTGATTATAAAAAAGCTCGAAATAATTTAGAAGTTCCATTGTATGGTGCTTATGTGATTGTTTCTGGAAGTATGGAGCCTATTATTAAAGTACGTGATGCTGTATTGATAAAAAGAGTTCCTGAAGAGAATATAAAAGTTGGTGATGTAATAACATATGAATCACGTGATGAATCATTTTATGGAATTTTAATTACGCACAGAGTTGTTGGCATTAAAGAAGAAAATGGACAAAAAATATATATTACTAAAGGAGATCATAATCAAACAATAGATAGGTTACCGGTTAATGGTAATCAAATATATGGAAAAGTTATTATGAGAATACCTAAAATAGGATATATTAAGTTTTTCTTAGTAACGTCTTATGGATGGATTATTGCAATTGTAATTCCTAGTTTGGGTATTATTATATATGATATTTTAAAATTATTTAAGAAAGTGAAAGTAAATAATCAAGAAGCAAAGGTGGTTAACTATGAAAACTAAAAAAATGTTTAGTGTTGGTTTTATATGTTTAATAGTCGTTATGGGAGTAGCAACATATTTATGGTATTTATATTTTCATAATTATGAAGGTGAAGTATTAAGTAAAAATATTCGACTAGAATTAATAAATAATGGTAAAACTAATTATATTAATGCTATTCCAAATGATGATGAAAGTGTTATTCCAATATACTATTTTAGAATAAAAAATAATGTAGATAGTACGGCTAAATATAATGTTTTAATTAATGATGTATCTGCTTCAAATGCTGGTGATGGGTGTAGTGATGCCAATAATTTTAAAAGAAATGAGTTAAGATACGAGTTAAAATTAGATAATAAAGTAGTTAAAACGGGACTTTTATCAGAAGTAGTTAATAATATTTTATTTACATCACAAATTGATGGTAATGTGGTAGATGATTATTCATTAAGAGTATGGCTAGATAGTGATACGGAAACATCGATTGATAGACATTATCATTATGTAATAGATATTGTGGAGATTGAATGAAAAATTTTCTAAAGGAATATACGAATATTATTATTTATTCGATATCAGGGGTTATGCTAGTGCTTGGTTCATATAATATTTTAATTAATGTTAATCATGCTTCATTTATTAATAGAAAAATTGTTGTTCGTGATATTGATAATGATTTTAAGATATTTAAAGATAATGTTTTACAGATTGAAAATTTATTGTTAAATGGAAATATAAAAAACGATAAAGCAATTTCTAAAACATTGTCTTTATTAAAAAAAGATGGAGTTTATCGTCTATTACCTAGTGATGAATTGAACTATGGTGATTTATATAAACTAAATAATTACTTTCTTGAAAATATTATAAATGAAGGTTGGATTAGTAGTTTAAAACAAAATAGTGATATTAATAATAAACTTAATAATGAATATGTTGATATTTTAATAAAAAATGCTAATTATCTTAATAAAGAGTTATTAAATAATAGTAACTATCATTATGATGTAAAAAATAATGAAGTAAGAGATGTTATGATGGAAGAATATTTATTCATTTTAGAAAATTATAAAAGTTTTTCTTCATTTGTTTTAGAGTTATGTAATGAAGATGGTGAGAACTATGATTAATTTGATTAATAAAATTCTTTTTTATGGAAAGGTTATTTTACATATTGTTGTTTTTTGTTTGACATTGTATATTCTATTTAGAATGTATGATTATTATAAAGATAGTGTAACAAATGTTTTTATGGTTTTTCTTCCAATGCTTTTGGTTTCAATTGTTTTTGTAATTAGTTTCTTTTTTGAAATTGGAAGTAAGAATACTTTTTTTAATCTTGCTAACTTTTTAGCACTTCTTTCAATTGCAATTATTTGCTTAAGAACATTATTTGATAAAAATATGATTATGGGAATAAAAGAAAATATTAATTATTATTTTTTTCAGAATCAACTAATGCAAATTAAATTATTAAGTTATTTAATTTTTATTGGTAATAGTCTTTTAATATATCAAGAAAAAAATAATAAAAAATAAAAAACTTTATGTAGGTGATAAAATGAAAATATTATTATTTAAAAATAATCGAATTTATATTTATATGTTACCAAAAGAAATTAAAAATAATTTTTGGATTACCGATATTGATAGTTATGATAATATTCGTAATTTAATAAATGTTGAAGCGCAAGATAATCATTGGGTTTTACGTAGTAATTATGATACTCATATAATTGATAATAATAGTGAAAGTGTCATTTTAAATGAATATGAATTTTATATTATAAAAAATGATAGTGAAAAAGATAACTATTATTTGTATGCGCTACCAGATGTTGAAAGTAATTATCAAACATATGATATATCTAATGGTAGTTTATATATTGGGAAAAATAGTAAATGTAGTATTATTTATGATTTTGATCTAGTAGAAGATGTTCATGCTAAAATTGATTTTAATGATGGGTTATGGAGTATTATTGATAATAATAGTAAATTTGGGGTTTATGTTAATGAAGAAAAAATACTTAAAAATACATTATTAAAATATGGTGATATAGTTTTTATTGCAGGATTAAAAATAGTAGTTATGAAAGATTTTCTGTTAATTAATAATGTTAACGGAAAAGTAACGATTAATTCTAATATTTTAAAAATTAAAGAAAAGAAACATTATGATATTATAAAAACAACTTTAAAAGACGAAGAATTGAATCGTAATTTATATGCGAAGGAAGAATATTTTTATCGTTCACCTCGTTTTATTGAAGATATAGTTAAAGAAGAAGTAGTTATTGATAATCCTCCAGCTAAAATAAATCAAGAAGAAACATCATTGATTATGGTTATTGGACCTATGTTTACAATGGCATTAACATCTCTTACAACGGCCTTTTCTACAATTAATAATATTTCAAATAATGTTACTACATGGGAAAAATCTATTCCCACACTTGTTATTGCTGGTAGTATGTTTGCTAGTATGTTAATATGGCCACTTATTGCAAGAGTTTTAGAACGTAAACGTCGTAAAAAGAAAGAGGCTGAAAGAATAACTAAATACTCAGCGTATCTTGATGAAAAGGCTAAAGAAATAGAAAGTATTATTACTAGTCAAAGTGTTACTTTAAAAGATAAGTATCTTCCATTAAATGAATGTGCTAATATTATTTTAAGAAAGAAATCTAATTTATGGGAAAGAAGTATTAGTCAAAAAGATTTTTTAGCATTAAGACTTGGTATGGGAAATATTCCAGTTAATGCTGATATTAAATATTCTAAAGAAAGTTTTTCTATGGAAGAAGATGAAATGAAAAAGAAAATAAAGGAAGTTGTTGATTCAAGAAAGATGTTAACAAATGTTCCGATAACTTTTTCATTAGTGGAAAAAAATATTACAAGTATTATTGGTAACTATAATTTATTACATGAATTTTTTAAAGGGCAATTATTACAGTTAATGACTTTTCATAGTTATGAATTTTTAAAAATTATTGTTTTAACAAGCAAAGAAAATGAAAGTGATTTTACATATTTAAAGCAGTTACCATATTTATTTGATGATAATCATTTAATAAGATTTTTTGCAACGAATATTGATGAAACAAAAGAAATTTCCTTATATTTAGAACGTATTTATCAAGCAAGAAAAGAAAATAAAGTTAAATTTACTGAAACTTCTCCTTATTATTTAATAATTACTGATAATTATCATATGTATCGTGATATTGAAATAATTAATGATATCTTAACTGAAAAAGAAAACTTAGGATTTAGTTTGATGATTTTTAGTGAAAAACTTCAGAATTTACCAAGTGAATGTAAAAACTTTATTAATGTTAATAAAGAACGTTCTGGTATTTTTGAAAGTGAAATAAGTGCGGGAAATCAAAAAGAATTTCAAACAGAATTTTGTGATAACATCAATTATGATGAAATAATTAAAAAAATATGTAATATACCGATAGAATTTAATAATGATGATAAGGCTTTTCCTGATTATATAAGTTTTCTTGAAATGTATAATGTTGGTAAGGTAGAACAATTAAATATTGGTGAACGTTATGCTAATAATAATTCCCAAAAATCATTGGCAGTTCCAATTGGTATTGAAAAATCCGGTAGTATCTTAAAACTTGATTTACATGAAAAGTATCATGGACCACATGGTCTTATTGCAGGAATGACAGGTTCTGGTAAAAGTGAGCTTATCATAACTTATATTTTGTCAATGGCAGTTAATTTTAGTCCTTTAGATGTTGCTTTTATCTTAATAGATTACAAAGGTGGGGGACTTGCGGGTGCTTTTGAAAATCGTGAAACAGGTATTAGTCTTCCACATCTTGCCGGAACAATTACCAATCTTGATGTAAGTGAAATGAATCGTAGTTTATCATCTATTCAATCAGAACTTCGTCGAAGACAACAATTATTTAATGAAACGAGAGATAAGTTAGGTGAAAGTACCGTTGATATTTATAAATATCAGAAATTCTATAAAGAAGGAAAAGTTGATGAAGCAGTACCACATTTATTTATTATAAGTGATGAGTTTGCGGAACTTAAAACAAGTCAACCAGATTTTATGGAAGGACTTATTCAAGCTGCACGTATTGGACGTAGTTTAGGAGTACATTTAATATTAGCAACTCAAAAACCTAGTGGTGTTGTAAATGATCAAATTTGGAGTAACTCAAGATTCCGTATTTGTCTTAAAGTTCAAGAAAAAAGTGATAGTAATGAGATGATTAAAACCCCAGAAGCGGCTTATTTAAAACAAGCCGGAAGATTTTATTTACAAGTTGGATATAATGAATTATTTGCTTTATGTCAATCAGCATGGTGTGGTGCAAGATATTTTCCAACAGATAAAATAAAAAAGAAAATTGACCAATCAGTTATTGTTATTGATGATATGGGAAATACTATTGGACAATATGATGATTTGAAAGAAAATACAGTTGCCTCAAGTGGTGAAGAGTTAAGTAATGTCTTAAATTATATTATTGAAGTATGTGAAAATAATAATATAAAAGCTAATAAATTATGGTTAGAAAAAATTCTTCCTAATATTTATGTTGATAGTTTAGTAAAAAAATATCAATATAAAGAAGAACCTTATATTTTAAAACCTATTATTGGAGAATATGATGATCCAAATAATCAAAGACAAGATTTATTGTGTATTGACTTAACTAAAGATGGAAATACAAGTATTTATGGTTCTGCTGGTAGTGGTAAAGAATTATTGTTCTCAAGTATGATATATTCATTAATTACCTCACATACTCCTAATGAAGTAAGTATCTATATTATGGATTTTGGTTCTGGTAGTTTAGGTAATTTTAAAGGAACTCCACATATTGGTGATATTATTTTACCTACTGAAGAAGAAAAAATAAAAAATATGTTTCGTTTAATTGAAAAAGAACTAGAAAAACGTAAGAAATTGTTTATTGATTATAATGGTGATTTTCAAAATTATATTGCTAGAAGTGGTAAAACCCTTCCTTACATCTTATTATTTATTAATAATTATGATGTTTTTCAAGATGCTTTTGATTATGAAGAAACCATTAATAAAATTACTAGAGAATGTTCTAAATACGGAATTATCTTAATTGCAAGTGTTAATACAACAGGTGGTATGCGTTATAAATTAAGACAAAACTTCCATTCAGATATTACATTACAATTTAATGATCAAGATGATTATTCAATGATTGTTGGTAATACTAAAAAATTATATCCATCAGAAATATATGGTAGAGGTCTTGTTAAACTAGATAATCTTTATGAATTTCAAACAGCACATATTTTTAAAGATGAAGAATATTTAGATAAATTAAAAGAAGTTATTGATAATTTAAAGAAAGAATATCGTATACGAGCACCACAAATACCAGTTGTACCTGAGAAAGTATATATTAGTAATATTGAAGAACATATTAATTCAATGAAGAATGTACCAGTTGGTATTAATAAAGATTTTATTGCACCAGAATTATTTAATTTTAAAGATAATTATATAACTTTAATTTCTAGTAATGATGAAACAGGTTTTATTCAAGATTTTACCAAAGCTCTTACTCAAATTTTTAGTAAAATTACGAATAATAATATTATGTTATTTGATGTTGATAGTTTAGTTAATGGTAATTATGCATCTAATGTTTTATATGTAAATGATTCTTTTGAAACATCAATAAAGAAATTATGTGATAGTATGGATTATCAATACAATTTGTATGTTCAAGATAATTTTAGTATTAAAAATATGAGTAATTCCAAAAATATGGTTATTGTCATAGATGGTTTTTCTAAACTATTAATGCGTATTTCGGAGGAATTAAAAAAACGTTTCTTAGATTATCTTATTAAATGTAAAGATTTAAAATTATTTGATTTTATATTAGTTGATCGTGTTGATAATTTAAAGAAATATGAATATGATAATTGGTATAAAACAGCAGTTCCTAATAATTATGGTATTTGGATAGGTAATGGAGTTGCCGATCAATCATTAATTAAAACGAATATTGGATTTAAAAAGAATAATAATGAAATTCCAAAAGGATATGGTATTGTTATTAAAAATACTAAGACTAATTTAGTTAATATGGTTATAAGTAATAATGATGAAGAAGTATTAAGTGAGGAGGATATTATATGATTGAAAACAAAGTATTAGTAACGATTAATGTTCCTTCTTTAGAGAAATCTTATGATGCTTATATACCAGTTAATCGTAAAATCTATAGTGTTATTGAAATGTTAAAAAACATTCTTTATTCTATTTCTCAAGGTTCATTTGAAATGAATGATGATTATCTTATTTATAATGCTATTGATGGTATAGAATATGATCCTAATGTTTTAGTTCGTGATACTAATATTCGTAATGGTTCAACAATAATTTTATTATAAAAGGAATATAGCAAAACTATATTCCTTTTGATATTTCAATAATTAAATCCATATTATCATCATTAGCCATAACGTTTTTATGTATTTGATGACATTTTTGACATTGATAAATTATTTTATAAGTATCACGGTATTTTTCAATACCAATTGGTTTTAATAGTCCTTTACATGGGTTTTTTCGGTCACCTGGTGTTATATCAACATGTAAGGAATATAAACAATTATTACAATGATCTCTTGATGTATAATATAATTTATTAACTTTTTTTCCACAGTTTTGACA
The DNA here is from genome assembly GCA_902801795.1 of uncultured Erysipelotrichaceae bacterium. Classification (GTDB taxonomy): domain Bacteria; phylum Bacillota_I; class Bacilli_A; order RF39; family UBA660; genus RUG12783. The sequence continues at coordinate 42,046 of CADCJQ010000012.1, read as the reverse complement.
AGTAAATTCCTCATCAAGGGTATTAAATCTTTTCATATAAACCTCAAGAAGATTTTATCAAAAGATTTGTTTTAAGTCTATAAAATATGATAAAATTTCTAAAAAAATATAGACAATTCCCTTTTAAAAATATATAATTATATTATAGTAAGATATGTGTATGGAGGATAATATGGGGAAAGTTAGTAAAATATTAGTAGGGTTATTGCTTGTCATGGCAATTGGATGTTTTGGAATGTATTTTGTTTTTAGTATGAATAAAACTTTTGTTGTAAAGTTTGATACTGATGGTGGAAATACTATTGAAAGTCAAGAAGTTAAAGAAAATGAGTTGGTAGTAAAACCAACTGATCCAACAAAAAATGATAATGTTTTTGTTAATTGGATGTTAAATGATAAAGTGTATGACTTTCAAACTGCTGTAACTAGCGATTTAACGCTAAAAGCAAAGTGGCAAGTTATGTATAATGTAACGGCTAAATTAGAAGAGAATGAATATAGTCAAAAAGTTTTAGAAAATGAAAAAGTTGATGTAAGTAAATTTACTTTTCCTGAACGAGAGGGTTATGTTATTAAAATATATCAAGATGATTCAACAGAGTATAATTTAGATAATCCCGTAACAAGTAATTTATCATTAACTGCGAATTATGTAGCGCTTAATAAATATAAAGTTAAGTTTAATACTAATTCTTCTAAAAAAGTAAATGATGTGGAAGTATGGGAAGGTAGTTTAGTTGAAGAACCAAAAATAACAAGAGATGGTTATAATTTATTAGGATGGTATTTAGATGATACTTTATATGATTTTAAAACACCGGTTACTAAAGATATAACCTTAAAGGCTAAGTGGGCTGAAAAAGGAAAATTAACGGTTACTTTTAATGTAGATGATAAGGTTTATACTACTAAGAGTGTAAAAGAAAATAGTAAAGTGTCTAAACCAGAAGATCCAACGAAAAAGAATTTTGTTTTTTCTGAATGGCAATTAAATGGTAAAACATATAATTTTAATGATCCTGTAACAACAGATATTACTTTAGATGCTGTATTTAGAGAAGCAAAGACATTCACAGTTACCTTTGATAGTAATGGTGGTAGTAATGTTGGAGATAAAATTGTCGTTGAAGGAACAAAATTAGTTAAACCTAAAAATCCAACAAAAAATAATTTTGTTTTTGTGGAATGGCAATTAAATGGTAAAACATATAATTTTAATAATGTTATAACGGAAGATATTACATTAAAAGCATTATGGGAAGATGATGTACCAGAGTTTACTGTATCATTTAATTCCAATGGTGGAAGTGATATTAGTACACAATATATTAAACAAAATAAAGTAGCAACGAAACCAAATAAGGATCCTTTAAGAGCTAATTATAAATTTGTTAAATGGACTTATGAAAATAAAGAATATGATTTTAGTACACCAGTTACGAAAAATATAACTTTAGTTGCTGAATGGAGACCACTTGAATTATTTACAGTATCATTTGATACAGATGGTGGTAATCCTGTTTCATCACAAAAAATTCGTGAAGGAGAAAAAGCCATTATGGTAACTCCTAGTAAAGATGGTAGTGAATTTGTGGAATGGCAATTAAATGGTACAAAATATGATTTTAGCACACCGATAACTTCATCAATAACTTTAAAAGCAGTATGGAAATAGTAAAAGTACAAAAGATAATATAAATATTTTACATGTTAAGAGGATTAGGTAACTAATCCTCTTAACAACTTATAAAAAACAAATAAGATTAATAGATGCTAATATTATTTTGTTCTTAACATACCTAAATAATTTTAGTTCGACATTTAATCTAATGATTAGATGTCATTTCTTTATTACAATAATCAAAATGATTAAAAGTAGTAAAATGAGAGATATGAGACGTAGAATGCAAATATTGTATTCACGTTTTTTCATTTCTTCAAACCTCCTCCTGTTAAAGATGGAGGTAGACATCCAACAACTGAATATTTCCTATAAATAATATTAACATAATTAAATGTCCTCTTTAACTAATTTTTGTGAAATTATACAAAACTTAATAATCAACAGGGAGAGTAAATGTGATACATACGGTATTTTTTAAACTGATTTAGTCATACATATATTTGTGAAAGATGCATATAATAAAAATATAATATTATTATATAAAAAATATATTAATACACTTGTTTTTTTATATAATTTGTGATATTATTATTTATGCAAAAGGAGATGAAATTATGGCTAGCTTGACAACACCAATAAGCATAAGCGTTCAAATTGATAAAGAGGATAAAGAACGTGCAACTGAAATTCTTCAAAAATTAGGAGTTAGTATGAGCGGATTAATTAATATGACTATCAAACAACTTATAATGAGAGAAAAAATTCCGTTTGAAGTAGCACTTCCAAAAGAAGAAAATGACTTATACCAATATTTTACCAATGATGAACTAGAGAGAACTGCAAAAGAACTCACATATATTGCAGAACATCCTGCTGAATATAAGAGTTATAATAATAGAAAAGATTTGAAAAAGGCTCTATTATCAGATGATTAATTATAAAATAAAATATTCAAAAGAATTTAAAAAATCTCTAAAGAAAGTAATGAAACAAGGAAAGAATATTGATAAATTATTAAATATTGTAGAGATGTTATCGCACAAAAAACAATTAGATTCAAAATATAAAGATCATGCTCTATATAATGATAAAAGATTTAAAGATTGTAGAGATTGTCATATTGAACCTGATTGGGTACTTATATATAAATATATAGAAAATGAAATTATTCTATTGTTAGTTAACACAGGCAGTCACAGTGATGTATTAGATAAGTAAAGAACTAAAATCTTTATTTATTTTTCTTTTAGAAACCAATAATATGAGTAAACTATATTATGCTATCACTATCCACTGTGGATAGTGATAGCATAAAAGATGGCATATTTTATTATAAAGAATATAGTTTACTCTCATATTATTCAATTCTTAACGATTAACACAAAAAAACTTGATAATAGCAATAAAATGTGATATTATTAGTATGTAAGCAAGGGAACTTGCATATATTAAAAAAGGAACACTTAATTTGCATTGTTGAGTGTTGCCAATAAAATATTGTCAATCCACCTAGCAGTTGCTATGTTAGGTGGATTTCTTTTATATTAAAACTATAAATAGTAAAAATAGTAAAAGGAAGATAATCATTACTAAAGATAGGATTAAAAAATCTTTCTTGTTCATTTTCTCGCCTCCTTCCTTAAAGAAGTTTGGCTCCACCCAACTAATTAAATGTTCCATAATCATTATATTATGATATGAGGACAATGTGCAATACTTATAAACGAAATTTTACTAAATTATTTGTGATGAATTCCATTTACTCGTATTATTGTATTTTTAATAATTATCCACAAAATTTTTTTCTATTTGCAATAATTGCAATTTTGTGATATTCTTAAAATATGGTAGGAGAGGATAAGATATGGGAAATTTTAAAAAAACTATTGTTAAACAAATTATTATAAATGTATTCATTGTTGCCTTATCGATTATTATTTTTAAAAGTGTTAGTTATTCATTTGATGATAATAATATGAATGATAATAAAGATTTATTAGTAGAAACGGGTAATATGCAAGTTGTTTTAAGTGTTCCTAAAGAAAAATATGAATTTTTAAATACTTTAAAACTAGGAGTATCGGATGAAATAGGAAAACATCAAGATGGTTATAATTTTACTATTACGAATACAGGAAATATACCAATTGAATATTATGAAGTTAAATTAGTAGATGAAGAAAATAAAATATCAACACTACCACATAAAAATTTAAAGTTTATTATTAATAAAGATGGTGGAAATTATAGTGATGTTAAATTATTAGGGGATGTAAATAGTATTCTTTATGAAGGAAGTAACTTAGCGGTAGGTAAAAGTGTATCATTTAATTTAAAAATGTGGCTTGATAATTATTCTACTGATGTAATTGATAAGGCACTTTATTCCGCAATAGAAGTAACCTTGTATCAAAAGAATGAAATTAATGATAAATACGTTTTTTATGAAAGTGAAAATAGTAGTAATTTACCTTTTAGAACGTCTATTCATTCACCTATTAGTATGGTAATACCTAAAAGAGAGGGATATGAATTTTTAGGTTGGAGTACAAGTTTTAATGGTATAATAAAGTATTATGGTGGCGATACATATAAAGAAGAAAAAGGTGGAACATTATATGCCGTATGGAAAAAAATGACGGATGATTGACACTTTTTTCTTTGCTAAAAATTAAAAATAAGTTATAATAAAAGTTGTAAAAGTAAAAAGGGTACGTTGTATCGCTTTTTTATGTCAAAAAGAAAGTAGGTTGAAGTAATGGTAAAATATGATGAAAGTTCAATAAAAATATTAGAAGGATTAGAAGCTGTAAGAAAACGTCCTGGTATGTATATCGGTTCAACAGACAGACGTGGATTACATCATTTAGTATGGGAAATTGTTGATAATTCTATTGATGAAATAATTAATGGTTATGGTGATAAAATAATTATTACATTACATAAGGATGGAAGTGTTTCTGTTGAAGATTTTGGACGTGGAGTTCCTGTAGGAATTCATACGAGTGGTAAATCAACTCCTGAAGTTATTTATACAGTATTACATGCTGGTGGTAAATTTGAAGAAGCAGGTTATAAAGTATCTGGTGGACTTCATGGTGTTGGTGCATCCGTAGTTAATGCCTTATCAAAATGGTTAGAAGTAACTATTCATCGTGATAAAGGAGAATACTTTATTCGTTTTCATGATGGAGGAAGAGTTGATACACCACTTACGAAAATAGGAACAACTAATAAAACAGGGACTAAAGTACGTTTTATGCCTGATGATAAAATATTTGGTAGTAATACTTTTTCCTTTACAACAATTAGTGAAAGAATGCAAGAATCCGCTTTTTTATTAAAAGGTTTAACGATTGAAGTAATTGATGAAGAAACTGGAAGAATGAATAACTTCTGTTATAAAGATGGTATTAAAGAATTTGTTTTATATTTAAATGATGATAAAGATAAACTTCATGATGTTGTTGGTTTTTCAGGAATGAAAGATGGTATGAATATTGATATTGCTTTTCAATATACGGATACTTATAATGAGACAATTGAATCTTTTGTTAATAATGTCAAAACGAGTGATGGAGGTTCTCATGAAGTAGGGTTTAAAACGGCTTTAACAAAAGTATATAATGATTATGCTAAAAATAATGGTTATTTAAAAGCAAAAGATAAAAACTTAGAAGGTAGTGATACAAGAGAAGGATTAACCGCGATTATTAGTTTACAAATACCTGAGGCTTTATTACAATTTGAAGGTCAAACGAAAGGAAAACTTGGAACTCCCGAAGCGAGAACTGCAGTTGAATCTTTAGTTACAGAAAAATTACAATTCTTCTTGGAAGAAAATAAAAAAATTGCAACTCTTATTATGGATAAAATGGTTAAAAGTAAGATTGCCAGAGAAGCCGCTCGTAAAGCAAGAGATGAAGCAAGAAATGGTAAAGCAAAAAGTAAAGTAGAAAAAAATCTTTCAGGAAAACTTGCACCAGCTTCAACAAAAAATGCTAAAAAGAATGAATTATTCCTAGTCGAAGGAGATTCTGCCGGTGGAAGTGCGAAATCAGGAAGAGATAGAACTTTTCAAGCGATATTACCTTTACGTGGTAAAGTATTAAATACAGAAAAAGTACGCATGGAAGAAATATATAAAAATGAAGAAATTAATACCATGATTTATACCATAGGCGCTGGTGTTGGTAGTGATTTTGACATTAATGACTCTAATTATGATAAAGTTATTATTATGACCGATGCCGATGATGATGGAGCGCATATTCAAATATTATTAATAACATTCTTTTATCGTTATATGAGACCTTTAATTGAAGAAGGACATCTTTATATTGCCTGTCCACCTTTATATAAGATATCTAATAAGAAAGAGATGTTTTATGCTTGGACAGAAGAAGAACGTGCGGAAATATATAAAAAATATAAAAATATGGAAACATCACGTTATAAAGGATTAGGTGAAATGAACGCTGAACAACTTTGGGAAACAACCATGAATCCTGAAACACGAAGTTTAATAAGAGTTAATATAACGGATGCAGTCCTTGCTGAACGTCGCGTTAGTGTTTTAATGGGTGATAAAGTTGAACCAAGAAAAGAATGGATAGATGAAAATGTTGTTTTCACGTTAGAAGATAGTTACGATATTTCTAATCCTAAAGAAAGTAAAAAAAGTAAATTAGTAAATACAACTAGTAATGAAGCGGAGGTGTTATGATGAGTGAAATCATTAATCGTATTCAAGACTTTGCTTTAGAAGATGTTATGGGAGATCGTTTTGGTAGATATGCTAAAGCGATAATTCAAGATCGAGCTATTCCAGATGTTAGAGATGGTTTAAAACCAGTTCAAAGAAGAATATTATATGGTATGTATGAAGATGGTAATACTTATGATAAACCAACAAGAAAATCAGCGAAGACTGTTGGTTATATTATGGGTAATTTCCATCCTCATGGAGATAGTTCTATTTATGATGCGATGGTTCGTATGAGTCAGTGGTGGAAACAATCCACTCCTTATATTGAAATGCAAGGTAATAATGGTTCTATGGATGGTGATGGGGCTGCTGCTATGCGTTATACAGAAGCTCGTCTTGCTAAAATATCGATTGAACTTTTGAAAGATATTGATAAAAAAACGGTAACATGGGCGCCGAACTTTGATGATACGATTGAAGAACCAACTGTTCTTCCAGCCAAGTTTCCTAATCTTCTAGTTAATGGTTCAACAGGTATATCAGCAGGTTATGCTACTAATATTCCTCCACATAATTTAGGAGAGATAATTGATGCCACTATTAAAAGAATTGATAGCCCTAATTGTCGCCTTGATACTATTTTAGATATTGTTAAAGGTCCAGATTTTCCAACAGGTGGTATTGTTGAAGGAAAACAAGGAATAATTGATGCTTTTACTAAAGGTCGAGGTAAAGTTATTGTAAGAAGTAAATCAACTTTTGTTAGAGAAAAAGGAAAAGATCAAATTATTATTTCCGAAATACCATTCGATGTTAATAAAGCGATGTTAGTAAAAAGAATATCCGAACTTGCTATAGAGAAGAAAATTGATGGTATAACAGAAGTAAGAGATGAATCTGATAGACGTGACCCAGTTAGAATTGTTATTGATTTAAAAAAAGATGCTAATAAAGATGTTATTTTAAATTATTTATATAAAAATAGTGATTTACAAATATCTTATAATTATAATATGGTTGCTATTGTTAATCGAAGACCAATGACTTTAGGTATCATGGAAATATTAGATGCTTATATTGCTTTTCAAAAAGAAGTAGTAACTAAAAGAACCGAGTATGACCTTGATTTTGCCAAAAGAAGAATGCATATTGTTGAAGGATTAATTAAAGCCATAAGTATTCTTGATGAAGTAATAAAAACCATTAGAGCTAGTAAGAATAAAAGTGATGCCAAAGTAAATTTACAAGAAAAGTATGATTTTACGGAAAAACAAGCGGAATTTATTGTAATGTTACAATTATATCGTTTAACGAATTCCGATATTTTAGAATTACAAGCAGAATTTGAAAATTTAAAGAAAGTAATTGCAGGACTTGAAGCAATTTTAGCAGATCCTGATAAATTAAAAGCAGTTATGAAAAATGAACTTCGTAAAATAAGAGATGATTATGGAACACCAAGAAAAACAGAAATTAAAGATGAAATCTTAGATATTTCCATAAATGAAGAAGAATTAATTCCTAAAGAAGATGTTATTGTTTTAGTAACTCATGATGGATATGTAAAAAGAACTAGTAAACGTAGTTTTAAAGAAGAAGATAAACCTACTTTAAAAGAAGGCGATTATGTTTTAGGATTCTATGAATTAAATACGATGGATACTATGTTATTATTTACCAATAAAGGTAATTTCATATATATTCCAGTTTATAATATCCCTGATATTAAATGGAAAGAATTAGGAAAACATATTAGTAATATTATTAAAACTGATAGTGATGAAACGATTGTTTCATGTATTAAAGTAGAAGATTTTGAGCGTGATGTTGATATAACGTTAGCAACCAAGCTTGGAATGATAAAGAGAACTAAATTAAAAGAATTTAAAGTATCACGTTATACTAAACCAGTTAATTGTATGAATTTAAAAGGTGATGATGAGTTAGTTTGTGCCTTCATTTCATGTTACAATAATATTTTAGTTGCTACTAAATTAGGTTATGGACTATGGTTTGATATTAATGAAATACCAATTGTTGGACTTAAAACCAGTGGTGTTAAGTCAATTAATTTAAAAGATGATGAAGTAGTAAGTATTAATAACTTTAATGAAACAGAGTATATTTCGATAATTACAAATAAAGGTACGGGTAAACGTGTTAAATTATCAGAATTTGAAAAAAGTACACGTGCAAGACGTGGATTAATGCTTGTTCGAGAAGTTAAAACTGGACCATATAAAATAGTAAAAACATTTGCTGTTGATGCTAAAAACTATATTGGTATTAAAACAGATGAAATAATCGAAATGAAGTTAACAGAATTATCAATATTAGATCGTTATTCAACAGGTAATACTATTACGAAAAAGAAAATAAATGATGCATTCTTAGTATGTAATTTAGTAAAGAAAAACGATAAAGATGATATTGAAATAAATCCTAATAATCAAAAACCACGTCCTAGCTTAAAAGAAATAGATGAACGTTTATTTACCATAGATGATTATATTTAAAGAATAAAGCCAAAAACTTTATTCTTTTTTCTTAAAAAACTTTACAAGTATAGAAAAATATAGTATTATTTAAGTATAAAAGTAGGAGGCAATGATGTTAACTAATACTAATATTGGGGGGGGGTCATTTTTATAGACCAATAATCCCTTTCTATAATGATAGCTGATAAGCAATTCATTTTATAGGAATAATTAATTAAGTAAAGGAGATAGTAAAAATGATAAAAAGTAAAAAACAAATGTTATTGGTAATAACAATATTTACGTTATTGTTAACATTAGGTAGTGTGACGTATGCATTCTTTAATTATACAAGAACAGGAGCAGCAAATACATTAAAGGTAGGAAGAATAGCATTTAATTCAACGCAGAATAATACAATTAGCTTAGAAAATGTCTTTCCAACATCAAGTACTAATTTAAATAGTAGTAATTCAGATACAGTAACAATTAATATAACGGGAGACACAACATATACAGAAGGTATCGAATATAAAGTAACTTTAGACCAGGTTAATAATACAATTAATGGTAAAGAAATACCAATATCTTTTGATGTTATGGCAAGTAATTTAGGTACTAAAGATACTAGTTATTATACTAATCGTGGAGGAGCAACTCCAATATATAATTTAACAGAAACAGGTCAAGTAGAAGAATAGAAAATGGTGATTTAATATATGGAGAAACAAGAGGTGACTGGATAGCAGGGAGAACTGTATTTACAACTACAGAATGGAATAGTTTCCAGGCAACGCCAATCACTTTTAAAGTAAAAGTTGAAGCCAATGAAGGAATATGGGTAGAAGAACCTAAAAAATTTCTTACAATGAAAAACATTTATAACGATACTAATTGGAGTGCAATAAGAGCTAAAATAACTAGCATCGAATTCCATAAAGATGGAATTGAACCGGTGAGTGCTATAACAAGTTTTGATGTAACTGATTCAACAAGTGATCCAACCAAAGGAAATATAACTTTATATGCAGTGGATGATGGACTAGGTAATAATACATATAAAGCAATAATAGTTGCTAATGATGTAATATATGCTCCAGAGAATAGCTGTAGTTTATTTGATTCAACTTCTAATATGAAAGTATTTAATTCTAATAATTTTAGAGTTGATAATGTAAAGGATGCACGATGGTTTTTTTGGGATTGTGCAAGTTTATTAAACATAAGTACATTATCTGATTGGAATGTGTCAAATGTAACTAAAATGAATGGGATTTTTAATAATTCAAAATTAAGTGATGTAGATGCTTTATTAAATTGGAATGTATCAAGTGTTACTGATATGAATGGTATGTTTGCAAATTGTACAAATTTAAATAATGTAAATGGATTATCAAATTGGAATACAAGTAATGTAACAAATATGAGTTCTATGTTTTTTCAATGTTCAAAATTAAATGACGTAAAAGGAATAAGAAATTGGAATGTAGAAAAAGTTGAAACAATGCGACAAATGTTTACTACATGTATAAACTTAGAAAATATTGATTTAAGTGAGTGGAAGACAACATCTCTCAATAATATGAATAATATGTTTGGAATGTGGAATAGTAATGGTACACCAAGATATGATTCTAAATTAAAAAGAATAATTTTATCTGATAAATTTGATACAAGTAAAGTTACTACAATGGCTGGATTATTTGCTAATAATACGCAAATAGAAGATATTATTTCTCTTTCTTATTTTGATACTCAAAATGTTGAAAATATGTCCGGTATGTTTGCTGGATGTAGTAACTTAGTAAGTCTTGATTTAAGTTCTTGGGATATGTCAAAGGTAACTAACGACAAAACTATGTTTGAAAGAGCCGGCATTCAAACATTAATTATGCCTAATAATTATACTAGAATAGATAATTTTATGTTTAATCAAAATGAATCTTATAGCGGAGAGTCATTTACCATACCAAAGACTGTAACAAATGTAGGTAATTCACATATCTTTTATAATTTTGGAAAAGATAGCACTTTTAAAAAGTTTATTGTTGAAAATGGAAGTACATCATTAAAAACAATAGATGATGTATTATATAGTTATGATGGAACAAGATTAATAAGTATTCCAAGAGGAAAGACATTTACTAATAATACCTATGAAATGCCTGAAGGATTAACATTTATGAATGAACTATCATTTTCTAGAAATCAAAATATTGATACAGTGATATTGCCTAATAGTTATGTAATTGAAAGATATATTGATGCAAATAATAACAGTTATGGTTTTGCTAATAGTGGTAATTCATTAAGTGTTGCAGTATATAGATCTACTAATATTAAAAGATATGAAGTAAAGGCAGATAATTCAAATTATTTATCAGATAGTGGATGTATATATAGTAAAGATGGAACAGAATTAATAGCAGTGCCGTTTCATTATAATGGCGTATTGAATATTAAAGAAGGAACAATAACTATTGGCCAAGAAGCATTTTGGTATTTTGAAAATATTGGAAATGATTTAATCACTCAAATAAATATTCCAGCAAGTGTAACAACAATTGAAACTAATCAATTAAGTACATTAAATACTTTAATGTCAAGAAGTACAAATCCAGTTACCATAACAATTGATTCTGGAAATACATCATATCAAATTGTTAATAATCAAATAGTTGCTATATAGCACAAATAAAATAATATAGTTTGAATAAAGCCAAAAACTTTATTCTTTTTTCTTTCAAAAAACTTTACAAGTATAGAAAAATATAGTATTATTTAAATATAAAAGTAGACAATTAATGTTAACAAATATAGCGATGGTGGGTGTCATTTTATAGGAATAATTAATTAAGTAAAGGAGATAGTAAAAATGATAAAAAGTAAAAAACAAATGTTATTGGTAATATCATTATTTACGTTATTATTAATATTAGGTAGTGTAACGTATGCTTTCTTTAATTATACAAGAACAGGGACTGCGAATACATTAAAGGTAGGAAGAATAGCTTTTAATTCAACGCAGAATAATACCATTAACTTAGAAAATGTCTTTCCAACATCAAGTACTAATTTAAATAGTACTAATTCAGATACAGTGACCATTAATATAACAGGAGATACAACATATAGTGAAGGTATCGAATATAAAGTAACTTTAGATTCAGTTAATAATACAATTAATGGTAAAGAAGTACCAATATGTTTTAATGCTACTACAAGTAACTTAGGAACTAAAGATAGTAGTTATTACACTAATCGTGGTGGAGCAACTCCAATATAATAGAAAATGGTGATTTAATATATGGAGAAACAAGAGGTGACTGGATAGCAGGGAGAACTGTATTTACAACTACAGAATGGAATAGTTTCCAGGCAACTCCAATCACTTTTAAAGTAAAAGTCGAAGCTAATGAAGGAATATGGGTAGAAGAAGAACCATTCTTTGTAATGAAGAATTTATATAGCGATAGTAACTGGACAGGAATAAGAGCATATATAACAAGCATAGAATTTCATAAAGATGGAATGGTACCTGAAAATTACATAACAAGTTTTGACGTAACAGATGTGACAAGTACGGGTCCTGTAACATTATATACCGTAGATGATGGACTTGGTAATAACACATATAAAGCAATAGTAGTAGCAAACAACATTGTTTATGCACCCGAAAACAGCTTGGGTTTATTTGCTTTTTGTAGAAGGTTAAATTCTTTTAATTCTCAAAACTTTTTAGTTGATAAAGTAAGTAATATGTATGGTCTATTCTTAAGTTGTCAAAGTTTAACTAACGTTGATTTTGTATTAGATTGGAATGTATCTAATGTTACAAATATGGCTGCTATTTTTAACGGTTGTACCAATTTATCTAATGTTAATGGATTGATAAATTGGAATGCATCAAATGTTACTGTTATGAATGGTATGTTCCAAAATTGTTCAAATTTAAAAAATATTACTGGATTATCAACATGGGATACATCTAACGTAGTAAGTATGAAACAAATGTTTAGTGGATGTACGAATTTAATAGATTTTAGCTCGTTAGTAAATTGGAACACATCAAATGTTACTAATATGTCGTTTATGTTTGGAATGGGTACTGGTATGTCAAAAATAAATGATCCAGTAATAGATTTTTCGCCACTTGCTAATTGGAATGTATCAAAAGTAGAGAATATGGGAAGTATGTTTCAAAATGTAAATATATTATCATATCAAGCGTTTAAAAAATGGAATGTAAGTAAAGTACAAAATTTTAGTGATATGTTTAATTCGACAAATGCATCCGCTGTAACAACTCTTGCAGGACTAGAAAATTGGGATGTATTAAGTGCAACAAATATGGATAGTATGTTTGCAGATAATGTAAGTCTTACAGATGCATCAGCGATAAATAACTGGAATATAAATGCAAGTATAGAGTTTACTGAGATGTTTGCTAATACACCTGTACATCCAGAATTTACACAAGTTCAAGGTACATGGGACGAAAATGGAACATTTACACCTAATGCATAGTTAAAAAAATAATATAGTTTATGATGACTATATTATTTTTTTGTTTAATCATTTTTGCCCGAACATTTTTTAGATTTTACCATAGAATAAATCGAATATATAAAAAAGGAGGAATTTAATATGTGTGGAAATAATTATACATCTAATTATGCTATTGTTTTAGTGTTATTTATTCTTTTAGTAATAATCGTTGGAGCTTATATTTAATTTAGGGGGTGTAAGAATGAATCATCAAAACGATTGTCAAAATAATAGTTGTAATAACAACAATAATAACTATGGTTCTGCATTTTTAATTGTTATTGTTCTTTATATCTTAATTGCAATTATTATTGGTTCTAGAAATAATAACTATTATTATTAATAAAAAGGAAGCATCTGCTTCCTTTTATTGTTGGAATATTTTAATATCATAGTTATGATCTTCTTTTTCCATATTTTTTAGTTCATTATCATCAATTAAAAAATATGAGTGATCTAAAATACTTTTACCATCTTCACTAACAGGATCATCCCATGTTAAATCAAGATGTAACCATTTATTATCTAGTTTTAAATAATTCCAAATATGATTTTCCGTTGATATCTTAAGGTTTGGAATACTAAATTTCTCTAAAAAGAGCATCATTGCATCAGTATATCCACCACATAAACCATAGTTTTCAATTAAGACACCATAAGCATTATCTGATTTATAATTAATTTCTTTATCATCACTTCTTTTTTTATCATAAGTGGTATTATTGATAATATAGTCATGAATTTTCTTTATTTTTTCTCTATTAGTATAAGTATTTAAAATATTATTTTTAATTATTTCATCAATTTTATAATTTAAAATAATTATCATTTCATCAGTATATACTTTTTCAATATGAAGAGTTATTTTACCAGTTGATTCAACTTCTGTTTGTAATGTTTTAAAATTATTATATGGATGAACAAAGTTATTAATATTCGAAATTAATGTTTGGTTATTAGCGATATCATTGACATCATTTACACAATTATCATAATCTCTTGGACAATAAAAAGTAAATTCATTCATACCACTATTGACAATCGTAAAATAAATATTTAAGATATCTTCTTTATTATTGGGAATAAAATTAGTGGTGTTTTGAAGATATTTAAAATTATAATCACGATAATAGGGATTTTTTTCTAATTTTGTTATTTTGTCTTCAATAGGAACAAAATAATAGTTATAAAGTTTTATAATTTTTTCACGATTATTATAAACAAATAATCCGAATAAAAAGAGGATTATAAAACTAATTAGTTTTTTCATATCTATTCTCCTAGTATTATTTTATCAAATTGTATGGTCAAACACAATGTTTTTTAGAAAAATATTTAAATATTTTCTTGGTCTTACTTGCATTGGTATAGAAATTATGGTATTCTAATATCGAAGATGTGAGGAGAGTTATGGAACATATTTTAAATCATCCAATGATAAAACATAAAATTGCTATCTTAAGAAATGAAAAGACAAGTACGAAAGAATTTCGTGAATTAATAAGCGAAATTGCAATGTTACTATGTTATGAGGCTTTAGCCGATGCTAAAACAAATGTAGTTGATGTTAAAACACCTATTTGTGAAACAAAAGGGGAGAAAGTTGATGAAAATAACTATGCTTTTGTGCCTATTTTACGTGCTGGAATGGGAATGGTTGATGGTGTGTTAAGATTAATGCCAAATGCTAAAATTGGTCATATTGGATTATATCGTAATGAAAAAACACTAGAACCAGTAAGATATTATTGTAAATTACCAGATAATATTGGTGATAAAGAAGTTATTTTACTTGATCCAATGTTAGCGACTGGTGGAAGCGGAGCAGATGCGATTACTTTGCTTAAACAAGATGGCGTAAAAAAAATCAAATTTTTATGTATTATTGCCGCTCCGGAAGGACTTAAGAAAATAAAAACTGAGCATCCTGATGTTGAAATATATTGTGCAACTCTTGATGAACATCTAAATGAATCTGGATATATCGTTCCTGGTCTTGGTGATGCTGGGGATAGAATATATGGAACAAAATAAAGAAAGGATGAAGCATGAAGAAAATATTTAAAGAATTTGGAGATTTTATTAAACGTGGTAATGTTATTGATTTAGCAGTTGCAGTTATAATTGGTGGTGCTTTTTCATCAATTGTAACAAGTTTGGTTAATGATATAATTATGCCAGTTATTTCTCTTGCTACTGGCGGTATTGATTTTTCTAATTTATTTATCTCATTAAATGGGGAAAAATATGCAACACTTGCTGCTGCTAATGATGCTGGTGCATCAGTTCTTGCTTATGGTTCATTTATTCAAGCTGTTATTAATTTCTTAATTATTGCTTTTGTAATCTTTTTAGTTGTTAAAGCAATGAATGCAGCAATGAATAAAGTAAGTAAATTAAAACATAAGAAAGAAGAAGAGAAAAAAGAAGAACCTGCTAAGTCTGATGAAGTTGTACTTCTTGAACAAATTCGTGATTTATTAAAAAAGAGTAAATAAAAAAATGGTTTACAATATGTAGACCATTTTTTACATAAAGATAAGTCCTGCAATCATTGAGCCAATCATTATTACTAATAATGTAATTGCAAAAATACGTGCTGAATTAATTTTTTTCTTCTTTTTGTTTTTATTCATAAAATCACCTCAACAATAAAATTATAATATATAAAACAATAAATTGCAAATAAAAAATCTAAAAAAATTAATTGTGTCAAGAATTGTCTAATTTTGGTAAAATACTTGCATATTTTTTTAATAACGTTTATTCTTAATATAGAGGGAGAGTGAATGTGTGATATACCCATCAATTGATAAACTTTTAAATTTTATTGATTCCAAATATGCTCTTGTACATATTGCTGCTGAGAGAAGTCGAGATATTAAACATGAAAACAATTTACAAATGCCATTTCATAAGTACAAATCGAAAAAAAATATAGGTAAAGCCTTAGAAGAAGTTGTTGAAGGCTTAATTTGTATTAAAAAAGATTGACAAATTCTTATTTATTCGATAGACTATAGTTAGTTATAGTAGAGGTGATAAGATGATTTTTCGAAATAGGCGAGGACAAGCCTTGGTAGAATATGTATTAATCATAGCATTAGTTTCTGTTGTAATAATTGCATTAATCAATGCTTTCGGTGGTTATTTAAAAGATGCTATGACAAAAACAAATTGTAGTTTAGTTGGTAAAGAGTATGTTGAAGGCGCAAAAGCTGGAGAAGGTCAATGCAAATAAAGTAATAGTGTATTTATTACTTTTTTTGTGTTATAATAAGTTTGAAAGAGAGGTTATTGATGGATTATCAAAAGATTGTTTGTCCTAATTACATTATTTATCTAGTTAATAATAAAAAGTATCATGATATTGAAATTAGTATTAATTTTACTGAAAATGTTAATAAAAGAAAAATAACCGAAAGAAATATTCTGGCTGATTTATTAACATATTCTTCTTATAAATATGATACAACATCGAAGTTAATAAAAAGATGTCAAGAATTATATTCAATGCATCCAAAATCTTCAGTAAATAGATATGGAAATGTTATACGTACAAAATTTTCTTTATCAATCCTAGATTCCTATTATGTTAATAAAAATAATTTGATTGATAATATCGAATTATTAAGTGAAATAATCCTTCATCCATGGATTGAAGATAATAAATTAAAAAGTAAATATTTAGATCTTGTTAAAAAAATATTAGAAGGAGAAACATTATCTATTGAAGAAGAACCAAGATTATATGCTAATATTAAAGCATTGAAAAAGATAGGAAAAAATGAGAATTTTGCTTTAACGGGATTTAGTGACTTAAAAATATTAAAAGAAATCGATGAAGAAAAATTATATAAGAGTTATCAAAAAATGTTAAAGGAAAGTCATATTGATATTGTTATTTCAGGAAATATTGGAAATCAAGAAAAAATAGTTGATGCTATTCAAAAATATTTTGTTATAAAAAATAAAAGTAATCTTAATTATGTAGCAACTAAACATAATTATGTAGAAAGTACTATAATAAAGGTTAAAGAAAAAAAGAAGATTGCACAATCAAAATTATGTTTAATTGGAAAAATAGTTGATGTTAGTGAATATGAATACAAAGTAGTATTTAACGTTTTTAATGAAATGTTTGGAACCATGGGTTCATGTCTTTTGATGAAAAATGTACGTGAAAAAAATAATTTATGTTATTATATAGGAAGTTATTACAATAAGTTAGATAGCATTTTTGTTATTAATTCTGGAGTTAAAAAAGATGAAATGGAAAAGGCTGCTTCTTTAATTATAGATACTCTTAAAATGGCAACGGAAGGAAAATTTACCAATATAGATTTAAAAAATGCGAAGGCTGAGTATTTAAATGAATTAGATAAATTAAGGGATAGTAATCATAATTTATGTGAGTATGTCTATGGAAGAGAAATTTTTGGTTCAGATTCGATTCAAGAAAGAATGAGATTAGCAAAAATGATTACAAAAGAAGATATTATGAATGTTGCCAAAAAGATAAAATTATGTATTGAATATTATCTAGAAGGAGAGCAATAATGGAATATAATTATTTTGGTAAAGAACAAAAAGTATATTATGAACAATTAGAAAATGGTTTAAAAGTTTATATGTTACCAAATAAAAATGTTAATTCTTTTTGTATTAATTTAGTATCTAGATATGGTAGTGATGTTAAAGAGTTTATTCCTTTTGGAAAAAAAGATTATGAAAGAATTCCTGATGGACTAGCTCATTTTTTAGAACATAAAGTATTTGATATTGAAAAAGGAGATGCCTTTTCATTATTTTCTAAATATGGTGCATATAGTAATGCTGCCACAAGTAATCTTTTTACTAAATATTATGTTATTGGCAAAAAGAATTTTAAAAAGTGTCTAGAAAATTTGTTAACTTTAGTTTATACACCATATTTTACAGAAGATACAATAAATAAAGAAATTGGAATTATTTCAGAAGAAATAAGAATGTATCATGATGAAACTGATTGGCAATTAGAGAAAAATTTTCGTGATTGTTTTTATAATAATATTCTTAATTTAGAAATTGCAGGTAGTGAAGAAAGTATTAGAAGTATTACGAAAGAAATGCTTTTTAAAGTATATGATACTTTTTATCAACCAAGTAATATGATGCTTATTGTAACGGGAAATTTTAAAAATCAAGATGTCTTAAATATTTTAAAAAATAATGAAGCTTTAAATAATAAAGTTTCATTAAATGAAATTGTTTATAAAGATGAAAAAGATATTGTTAATGTTTCATCTGAATATCAAGAATTTTATGGTAATATTGTTTATCCTAAGTTTAAGTATGGTTTTAAAATTGATTTAGATTCTTTCAATATAAAAGATAAACTAAAATTAGAATTATATTTAGATGCTTTTTTCTCTTTAATGTATGGTGATGTTAGTGAATTTAATGATTATAACTTGGAGAATAAATTATCTAATTGGTATTATATCGGTTATGGAAAAGTTAAAGATAATATTTATTGTTTTGATGTAACTGCAGAAAGTGAATATGCAGATTTATTTGTTGAGAAAGTAGATAAAGTATTAATAAATCCTAATATCTTACAAGAAGATTTTGAAAGATTAAGAAAAATATGGATAGCATCTTCGATTAGAAGAATTGATGATTGTACGTATCTTTGTGATAGTTTTATGCAAGATATTTTGGCTTATCAAAAAATAATTGATCATCATGAATTGATTTCTTGCTTGGATTTTCAAGAATTTTTATCAGTAATTAAGAAAATTGATTTTAATAACAAAACTTTTGTTTTAATGTTACCAAATAAGGAATAAAAAAGTATGGATAGAAGTAAAAAAATAGTAAAAATAAGTATTTGGGGTATTATAGTTAATATTATATTAGTATCATTTAAAATGATAGTTGGCTTAATTGCTAATTCCATAGCGATTATTTTAGATGCCGTTAATAATTTATCAGATGCTATATCATCAATAATAACTATTATAGGAACCAGATTATCAAATAAAAAGCCTAATAAAAAACATCCTTATGGTTATGGAAGAATAGAATATTTAACATCAACAATTATTGCTTTAATTGTTTTAATTGCAGGCATTACTTCATTTAAGGAGTCATTAGATAAAATAATTTATCCAGAGGTAGCGGAATATAGTATTTTCTCATTAATTATTATAATTGTAGCTGTTTTTGTTAAATTTTTCTTTGGAAATTATGTAAAACGTGAAGGAAAAAAATTATCTAGTTCTAGTTTAATTGCTAGTGGAACTGATGCTGTAAGTGATTCCATTTTATCATTAACAACTTTTATAGGAGCCTTAATAAGCATTATCTTTCATATTAGTTTAGAAGGATATTTAGGTCTTATTATTTCAATATTTATTCTAAAAACAGCTTTGGAAATACTAAAAGATACAATTAATGATATGATTGGAGTAAGAGCAGATAGTGAGATTACAAGAAGTTTGAAAAAGAAACTTCTTGCATATAAAGAAGTTAAAGGTGTATATGATTTAACATTACATAATTATGGACCAAATAAAATTATTGCAACTGTTCATATTGAAATAGATGATATAATGAAAGCTTATGAGATACATCGATTAACAAGAAAAATAACTTTAGATGTTTATAATGAATTTGGAATTATTTTAACAATTGGTATTTATGCATCAAATGATAATGGTGAATATAAAGAGATAAAAAGATATTTACAAAATGTTATTAAAAAGTATCCTAGCATAGAAGAAATGCATGGTTTTTATGTCGATGATGATAATAAAAGTATTTCATGCGATTTAATATTTAATTTTGAAGAAAATAATGTTAATAATATTGTCTCAGAAATAAAAGAAGAAATGCATAAGAAATATTCTAATTATAATTTCGATGTTATTATAGATACAGACTTTAGTGACTAATGTTTAAAATTGATAAACATTAGTTTTTTTAAAAATAAAATTGACAAAATAGTGTCTATATCTTGCATATATTTATATATTTGGTAAAATTAAATTATAAGGAGTAAAAAATGAAATCAGATATTGAAATAAGTAGAGAAACAAAAAAAGAAAATATTAATAAAATTGCGAAGAAACTAGGTATTTCATCTAGATATTTAGAATGTTACGGAAAAGAAAAAGCGAAAATTAATCTTAATATTATGAAGAAGGTTAAGAATAATAAGAATGGAAAATTAATTCTTGTTACTAGTACTAATCCAACACCTTTTGGAGAAGGTAAAACAACAATGAGTATTGGTATTAATGATGCTATGAATAAAATTGGAAAGAAGAGTTTAGTTGTTTTACGTGAACCTTCTTTAGGACCGGTTTTTGGTATTAAAGGAGGAGCTACTGGTGGAGGATATTCGCAAGTAGTACCAATGGAGGATATTAATCTTCATTTTACAGGAGATTTGCATGCCATTGAAACATGTAATAATTTACTTTGTGCTATTGTTGATAATCATATCTATCAAGGTAATAAACTTGATTTAGATATTAATCGTATTACTTTTCAAAGATGTGTTGATTTAAATGATCGTGCAGTGCGTAATGTTATTGTAAAATATGATAACAAAGGCTTAGAAAGAAAAGATAAATATAATATTACCGTTGCTAGTGAAATTATGGCTATATTATGTCTTGCTAATGATATTAATGATTTAAAGAAACGTCTTGGTAATATTTTAATTGGTTATACCAAAAGAGGAAGAATGGTTTTTGCTAAGGAACTTCATTGTGTTGATGCTCTTGCACTTTTATTAAAAGATGCAATAAAGCCTAATTTAGTTCAAACATTAGAGAATAATCCTGCCATTATTCATGGTGGACCTTTTGCCAATATTGCTCATGGATGTAATAGTGTTATTGCTACTAAATTAGGATTAAAACTATCCGATTACGTTATTACAGAAGCAGGATTTGGTGCTGATTTGGGAGCTGAGAAATTCTTAGATATTAAGTGTCCTATGGCTGGACTTCAACCTAATGCCATTGTCATTAATGCTACTATTCGTAGTATGAAATATAATGGTGGAGTAAGTAAAGAAGATATGAATAAAGAAAATCTTGATGCTATTAAAATTGGTATTGAAAACTTACATACACATATTTTAAATATGCAAAAGTATACGAAAAATATCTTAATTTGTTTAAATAAATTTATTTATGATACAGATAAAGAAATTGCTTTTGTTAAAAAGTATTGTGAAGATTTAGGATGTCTTTTTGGAATTAGTGAAAGTTTTTCTAAAGGTGGCGAA
Organism: uncultured Erysipelotrichaceae bacterium; assembly: GCA_902801795.1. Classification (GTDB taxonomy): domain Bacteria; phylum Bacillota_I; class Bacilli_A; order RF39; family UBA660; genus RUG12783. Next base: position 20,405 of record CADCJQ010000012.1, on the reverse strand, counting down.
GGCGCTATTGATTTAGCAGAAAAATTAGTTAAATTATGTGAAAATAAAGTAGATTATAAACCATTATATGATTATAACTTAAGTATTGAAGAAAAAATAAATAAAATATGTAAAGAAATATATCGTGCTAAGGATGTTGTAATAAGTGATGTTGCTAAAGAAAAAATAAAATTATTTGAAAAAAATGGTTTTGGAAAAACTCCAATTTGTGTTGCTAAAACCCAGTATTCATTAACAGATAATCAAAAAGTTTTAGGAGCACCTCGTGATTTTACCATGACAGTAACTGATGTTCGCTTATCAAGCGGAGCAGGATTTATTGTTATATTAATGGGTAGTATTATGACAATGCCAGGACTTTCAAAAGAACCAGCATATATGAAAATGAAATTCTATAGTAATGGTAAAATAGAAGGATTATATTAATAAAAAAATAACAAATGGAAGAAATTCTATTTGTTATTTTAATGATGGAAAAAAATGTTAAGTAATAAATCATTTTTTTAGTACTAATAAAAATTTTTCTCTAACCAATTGCAAAAGTGTAAAGTAACTAATTTATTATTTGTTACCTTTGTTAAAATATATTGTCATTTTAATAATAATATAGTACAATAAACTTGAATGATAAGGAGAAGAAGAATATATGGATAATAATGATTTAAATATAAAAAAAGAACAAAATAATATCACTAAAGAGAAAACACAATTTAGCAATAATAATAGTAAAATAATATTTTTAATATTGTCTTTGGTAATTATAGGTTTAATAGCATATATTGTTTATATTAATTTTTTTCAAAGAAAAAATGTAAATAAATCTAAAACTAATGATGTTCAGGAGCAAAAGAATAATATATCCAATGAAACAAATGAACAAAATTATAATATTAATGTGCCGACAATTGATACCCGAGAGCAGGAAAGTAATAATTCTAATGAAAATGATGAACAAAATATAAATGATGATGTGATAACTAAGATTGAAGGATTAACGTATAAAACCCCAGATGGTAAAAAGACACTGAAAATATTAAATGAAAGCAAATACTATGAAGAACTAGATACTCAAGTATATCATGCGGAATATAATGGAAAAAAGATTAAATTATTTGTAAATCGTAAATATGATAAATACATTGAATTTTCAGGAGATGACATTGATCATTTTTCACAATGCGGAAGTTATTTCTTTATTGTAAATATCCAAAATAATACATTAATAGATTTGGATGTTTCAAAGTATAATTATATAGAACAAATTGGAAATAATTACTACTTTATACAAAAAAAGTTTTGTGGTGGAGATGGATTTGATTTGTATGAAAACATTTATACGGAAAATATGAAAAAAATAGGAACCGCATATTTTGGTAAAGATGTAAATAATAATTTTTATGTACTTGATAATGGTGTAGTTGTAAAATATAATCAAAATGCAAAAGAATTATTTAGAAGTAGTAAAAAGTATGAACAAAATAATATTATTGAAATGTATAATAGTAATTCATGTGAACCAGTTGTAACAAATGATAATTTATATTTTGGTTACTCTGGAGAAAATGGTATTTATTATTTAATTGATATTGTTGGTAATAAAGAAATACAAATCAATAAAAAAAGTGATAGTGAATATGAAATGGATTTCTACGGATGTGATTTTAATAGTAAATCTAATGATTTTGTATTTGTTTATGAATTAGAAAGTTGTGGTAGTGGCTGCTGGAGTGATCGACTTACATATACATATAATATAAAGACTGGTAATATTACTTCAAAAGTTGAAAAAACAGAATCAACTAGTTGGCATTAGAGAACTTTATTTGACTGATGAATATAATTAATATTAAAGAAATGGTTAAGTAATTAATCATTTTTTTCTATATCTAAAGGTTGCGGTAAGTGCGTTTGGACTAGTGGTTGCACGACATGAAAAAAGACAATCTTTTAAAGACTGTCTATGTTTCTAAAATGGTCGGGATGACAGGATTTGAACCTGCAACCACTAGGTCCCAAACCTAATGCTCTACCAAATTGAGCCACATCCCGAAATATGGTGCGCCCGGTAGGAATTGAACCCGCAACCTTCTGGTCCGTAGCCAAACGCTCTATCCAATTGAGCTACGAGCGCAAGTTTCTTTTCGCATTTGTCTTTTTCACAAGACATGTAATATATTAACACAAACTAAATTTTAAGTCAATAATTGTAAGAAAAATATTTACATTTTTTTTTAATCTGTTATAATATTATATGAAATTTGTCTTTGATGAGGACCAAATAGCATAAAAGATATTTTTAGAGAGTTGATAGTGGTGCAAATCAATAATATTTTTATGTGAATATTCAACCTAGGAGGCAAATCGCTATAAAGCGTTAAAATAATAAAGGATATTAATCTATCAAAAAAGGGTGGTACCACGGTTATCTCGTCCCTTGATGATAGATTTTTTATTTGGAGGTTAGATGTTATGATATTATTTAGAAAGGCCGTTTTAATTATTCATGGATTTACAGGTAATTTATATGATAATGAATATTTAATGAATTACTTAGAATTAGATCCAAGATTTGATGTTTATGCAAGAACCTTACCAGGACATGCTAAAGATCGGTTTAGTAATGCTAAAGTAGAAGATTGGTTGCAATTTGTGGACAATCAAATTAAAGAGTTAATAAATAATGGTTATAGAACTATTTATGTTATTGGACACTCTATGGGAGGTATCTTAGCAACTTATGTTGCCGGTAAATATAAACAAATTAAAAAAGTTGTTTTAATGAATGCCGCCTTTGATTATATAAATTTAAAACAAAATAAGGATGATATTCGTGATAGAGATTTAGAGAAATATAGCCATTTATGGGAAAAGGCTTTAAGGACATCACCATTTATGTTGTATGAGTTTACAAAACTCGTTAAAAAAGGGCAAAACTATTTAAAAAAAGTCACTTGTCCAGTACTTATTTTAAGAAGCACAAGAGATGAAATTGTTCCATATAAAACAGGTGATTTGATTTATGATAAACTAGGTACACCGGAAAAAGATAAATGGATAACTGATGTTATAGGTGCATGGCATACTATTATTAGTAGTGAAAGAAAAGAAATAACTAGTGGTTATATTAAAAATTTCCTTAAAGGAGGATATGTATGGAAAAAGAATATGAAAAAAGAAATATAGAAATAGAAAAAGAAATAAAAAAGGATTTAGAGAAAATTGTTACATTAAATGATTTAGTAGTAACTAAAGCCAAATATTTAGGAAAGAATGGTTGTATTACCGAACTTACTAAAAATATGAAAGACTTAAGTCCAGAAGAAAAGGCTTTAACAGGACGTTTTGCAACAGAAATTAGAAATATTGCTAATACTTTGTTTATGGAAAAAGAGACAAAATTAAAAGAAGAAGCATTAAATAAAAAGTTACAAGAAGAAACGATTGATATCACTCTTCCTAGTTGTAAAATAAAAAAAGGAAGTATTCATCCATTTAATAAAATTGTTACAGAGATTGAAGATTTGTTTGTATCTATGGGATATGATGTTTTAGATGGACCAGAACTTGAAACTGATGAGTATTGTTTTCAAAGACTTAATATTCCATTAGGTCATCCCGTAAGAGATACCCAAGATAGTTTTTATGTTGATGTTGACTATTTACTTCGTACACAAACATCAAGTGTTCAAGCAAGAACGATGGAAGCTAATAAAGAAAAAGGACCTATTAGAATGATTTGTCCCGGAAAAACTTATCGAAGAGATGATGATGCAACTCATTCTCATCAATTTGGTCAATTTGAGGGACTTGTTATCGATGAACATATTACTTTAGCAGATCTTAAAGGAACTCTTGAAGTAATGGCAAGAAAACTATTAGGAGAAAAAACAAATGTACGTTTCCGTCCTTCGTATTTCCCGTTTACTGAACCATCAGTAGAAGTTGATGTATCATGTTTTAAATGTAATGGAAAAGGCTGTTCTTTATGTAAAAATACGGGATGGATTGAACTATTAGGTGCAGGTATGGTACATCCTAATGTTTTAAAAAGTAATGGTTATGATCCTAATAAGTATACTGGATTTGCCTTTGGAACAGGAATTGATCGTTTAGCAATGATGAAATATAATATTCCAGATATCAGGTTAATGTATACTAATGACATTAGATTCTTAAAACAATTTGATAGAAAGGAGCTTAAATAATGAAATTAAGTCGTAAATTTTTAAATGATTATTTAGATACTAGTGATATTGATATTCATACACTTGCGGAAGATATGACAAGTATTGGTAATGAATATGACTTTTGTGGTAACTTAATTAATTGTACAAATTTGGTTATTGGAGAAGTAAAAGAATGTGTAATGCACCCAGATTCTGATCATTTACATGTTTGTAAAGTTGATGTTGGAAATGAAGTATTAAATATCGTTTGTGGAGCTCCTAATGTAAGAGAAGGACTTAAAGTTATTGTAGCTAAAGATGGAGCTATACTTCCTGGTGGTACAATAAAAAAAGGAAAGATCCGTGGAGTTGAATCTAACGGAATGCTATGTTCTATTGAAGAACTAGGACTTGATCATAAATTTCTAAAAAAAGAAGATATTGAAGGTATTTGTGAATTATCAGCTGATGCTAAAGTAGGAGAAGACCCTATTAAATATCTTAATTTAGATGATGATATAATTGATTTTGAACTTACAAGTAATCGTGGAGATTTACTAAGTATTTTAGGAATGGGATATGAAATAGGAGCATTATATAATCGTAAAATTAGTCTTCCAGCAACTGATTATCTTAAAACTAAAGGTACAATGAAAGATTTTGATTTACAAATTAAAACGAAAAAATGTAATTTATTTCTTGCTAAAAAAGCTCTTAATGTTACAATTTCTAAAAGTCCTGATTTTATTGAAAAAAGATTAATTGCAAGTGGAATCAGACCTATAAATAATGTTGTTGATATTTCAAACTATGTTATGTTAGAAACAGGACAACCATTACATTTTTATGATGCTGATCGTCTTGGAAATACTTTAGTTGTAAGAGATGCTCTTGATGATGAAAAATTAGTAACTCTTGATAATATCGAAAGGACTCTTAATAAAGAAGATATCGTGATAGCGAATAAAGATAATGCTGTAGGACTTGCGGGTGTTATGGGCGGTTTATCAACAGAAGTAGAAGAAGATACTAAAAATATTTTAATAGAATCAGCTATTTTTGATAGTGTTAGTGTTAGATTAACATCTAAAAAGATTTTACGTAGTGAAGCATCTAATCGTTTTGAAAAGGGACTTGATCCTAATAGAACTTATTTAGCAATGGAAAGAGCTTGTTATTTACTAAATAAATATGCTAATGCTGAGATTATTGATGATATTAAAATATTTGATGAAAGCAATAAAGATGATAAGAAAATTGATATTACAGTTAATGAAATAAATAATTTATTAGGTTTAAATATTTCACAAGAAGAAATTATTGATATTTATAAAAGACTGGGATTTACAGTTAAAGAAAATAATAATAATTTATTAGTGATAGTACCATCAAGAAGACTTGATATTAGTATTAAAGAGGATTTAATTGAAGAAGTTGCACGTATTTATGGTATTGATAAAATATCAGGAACGCTTCCTATATTACCAACGAAAAAGGGAAGTTATAATAAGTTATTAAGAGGTATAAGAGAAAAACTTGCGGATTTAGGACTTAATGAAACCATGAGTTATACGTTAATTCCTAATAGTGAAGTACATAAATATACTATTGATGAATTTGAAGAAATAAATCTTCTTGATCCAATGAGTGATGATCATAAAACTCTTCGTTATAGTTTACTTCCAAGTATGATGATGACTTATGATTATAATAAAAAACGTAATAATAAAGATTTATGTTTATTTGAAATTGGTAAAAACTTCAAAAAAGTTGAGGGAAAATATTTAGAATCAAAGTCACTTGCTATTTTAATGACGGGTAATTATACGGAAGGATTAAATAAAGAAAAAATAACTTTTTATCATCTAAAAGGTATTATGGAAGAATTACTTGATTACTTAGGATTTAATAATCGTTATAGTTTAGAAGTTAATAATATACCTTGTGAGTTGCATCCAGGGGCAAGTGCTAGTATTATTTTAAATGGTAAAAGAATTGGTATAATTGGTAAAGTTCATCCTAATATTACGAAAGATGATGTTTACTTAATGGAAATAAATCTTGATATTATTGAAGAATTAGGTGTTAAAAAACTAGAGTATTCTGAAATAAGTAAATATCCTAGTATTACGAAAGATGTAGCCTTTATTGTCAATAAAGATATTACGAATGATAAAATAATGAAAGAAATAAAACATAGTGCTGGAAAGTATCTAACAAATATAGAATTATTTGATTTGTATGAAATGAATGATAATAAACGTTCACTTGCTTATAATTTAGTATTTAGTGATAAAGATAATACTTTAACTGATGAAATAATAATGCCAATTTTTGAAAAGATTATTAAAGATATTACTAGTAAATTTAATTGTGAATTAAGAGATAAGTAAAATAAAAAAATATATATTGCCAATGATAAGGTAATGTATATTTTTTTCTTCTATAATTTTAAAACTATTGTAATTTTTTTAATAATTTAGTATACTTAAGATAGTTAATAATAAAGAAAGGGTAAATTATGAAAAATAAAACTTTTGTTATTGCTACAATTATTATGTCATTAGGAGTAATAATGCTTTTAGGTACAAGTTATTCAATGATTTCCAATACAATAGTTAGTGAAGAAAGCTATGGCTTTAATGTGGCTAACTTTGATGTTGAATTTCAAGATAATACACAAATATCTTTAGGTGGTATTCCTACAAGTGATGAAGATGGCTTAAAAAAGAGTAAAGAATTTACATTTACAGTTTTAAATAATAGTGATTTTGATGTAAATTATCGACTTGATATTATTGAAAATAGTATTTTTCCAATGAAAGATGTTATAAAATATGCTTATAGTTTAAATAATGGTGAATATGAAAAAATTAATTTATTAAGTGATAACTATACAATTAATCAAAATAAAGTTTTAAAGAAAAAAGCCAAAGATGTTTATAAAATTAAATTATGGTTATCATTAGAGGCTGATGAAACTTATATGAATAAAAAATTTCAAGCATCAATATCGCTTTTAGCAACTCATAATGAAAATAAATATGCTACTAATGTTATTGAATATTTAGGAACAAATAATTTAGATGGTGTTCAGAGTGAAAATGATAATTATCGCTATACAAATAATCAAAAAAATTACGTATGGTTTAATTGTGTAGATAATTATACTAAAGGAGAAGATTATTGTGAGAAGTGGCAAATAATTGGAAGTTTTAAAAATAGTTTTAAAGATTCTTCTTCCCAGTATCAAATGATTAAATTAACTAATAATAAAGTGATTGAAGATATTACTTTTAACAATAAAGATTTAGATGGTAACTATGAAAATTCTTACATCAATACTTTTGCTAATGGAATTTTTTATGATAAATTAAATGATAAAGAGAAAAATATGATGGTAAATGCTAAATGGAATATTGGAAGTACTAATAAAAAAGACTTTAATAATGCTTATAAAGATGAAATATTAGAAACTACTTTTGCCTATGTTGGTTTATTAAATATAACGGATTATTTATATTTAAAAGAAAATAATTGGATAAAAACGGATAATCAATTGTTTACTTTAAACAAAAATGGCGATAATGTTAATTTATTAAGTAAGGATGGTATAGTTTCTTTGGATAGCAAGAAAGAAGCCGGGTTTATGCCAGTTATTTATTTAAGACCCGATGTTTCAATTATTAGTGGTACTGGAACACAGGCTAGCCCATATGAATTAGATATTAAATATCCAATGAATTTTGGGAAATGACAATAGGTGACGTATGAAATATCCTGATTTTTTACAAAAAAATGATTTAATTGGCATAACAGCACTTTCAGAAGGTGCGGGTGATGTCATAAAAGAAACCAAAATAAGTCTTAATCATCTAAAAGAAAACTATCGTTTAATTGTAACTCCTAATGTTTATGGAAATGGTTTTGTAAGTAGTGATATTAAAACGAGAGTTAGAGAATTTAATGATTTATTAAATGAAGATATTAAGATGCTTATGAATATTCGTGGGGGAGATTTTCTTTATGAAACCTTAGATTTTCTTAATTATCAAAAAATAGTTGATAAGAAATTATGGGTTCAAGGTTATTCAGATATCACCAGTTTATTATATATCTTAACTATTAAATATGATTTAGCAACAATATATGGTTTTAATGGTAAAAGTTATGATAATGAAGTATTAGAAAAATATCAATTGAATAATTTAGAAATAATAAAAGGGAATCTAATTAAGCAAGAATCTTTTATGGATAGAAAAACATTATCTTTAAATGGTGATTTTAAATCATCGGGTATTATTATAGGTGGTTGTCTTGATGTTTTTCGAAATATGATTGGAACGAGTTATGATAATACTTTAAGCTTTATAAAAAAATATGATAAATATAAAATAATATGGTATTTTGATATTTATAAAATGAGTAGTGTTGATGTTTATTTAACTCTTTTACAAATGAAGAATATTGGTTATTTTAAAAAGACAGATACCATTATTTTTGGTAGTATAATGTTTCCTATAATTGATTGTGAGTTAGATTATCAAGATGTTTATTCTAAAGTTTTTGAAAAAAGTAATATAATTGTTGATGCTAATATAGGTCATGTAAAACCGGTATTTACAGTTATTAATGGAAGTTTTGCAACTATTACTTATCAGGATAAAAAAATGGTTTTAGAGATGGAGTTATTAAATGAAGGTAATGGTTAGTGCATGTTTACTAGGAGATAATGTAAAATATAATGGGAAAAATAATAAAAATGATGCTTTACTTGCTTTTTTAAAAGATAAAGATGTAATTAAAGTGTGTCCGGAGTGTTTAGGTGATTTAAAAGTTCCAAGATCACCTTCAGAAATACAAGGTAATAGAGTAATTAATAAAGAAGGAAGAGATGTTACTAGTAATTATTTAAAAGGGGCAGAAAAAACTTTAAAAATAGCCCAAAATGAAAATATTAAGGTAGCAATATTAAAAAAGAATAGTCCATCATGTGGAAGTCAAAAAATATATGATGGAACATTTAGTAATAATCTAATTGAAGGTGAAGGAATAACTGCAAAGTTATTAAAAAAGAATGGAATAGTTGTTTTAGATGAAGATAACTATTTAGAATATAAGTGGTAGGTGTAGTATGGATAGAAAAGCGTTTTCATTAATTAATGTTTTAAGAAATATTGTAACAATTTATTTTGATATATTTTTTGTAATTTATTTTTTAAATATAGTAAATTATAATATTTTTCATTTTGCAATGTTTTATTTAATTGTTTTTATAACAATTCTTTTGTCTTTTTGGTTTTTAAGTACCTCTTCAAGACTTAAATATAAAATATATTATTATCGAATAGGGATATCGATAACGGCTCTTTATTTAGCGCTTGTGATGTTATTTAGAGAAGATATTGTTAATTACTTATATTTAGTAGCAATTGTTAAAGGCTTGGGTGATGGATTTTATTTTTATCCAAGAAACATCTTAAATAGTACTAAAATATCTAATAAAGAAAGAAAAGAATATAATGGCTTAATGAGTGCAATTAATGGTGCAAGTACTGTATTAGTACCTTTATTATTAGGTGTCGTATTAAATTATTATTCTTATGTTGATGTTGGAAAAATAGTCTTTATATTAATGATAGTAATGTTTGTTTTATCTTTTTATGTTAAAGATAATGATGAAAGTGATGGTCGTATAAGTTTAATAAAGTTTTACAAACATATAAAAAAGGATTCATTAGTTCAAAGTGCGTTAATTATGCAATTTTTGCAAGGCTTTACCATAGGTAGTGGTGTTTTAGTAGGAGTAATGACTATTTATAAAGTATTATATTTTGAAAGTAATTTATATATTGGTATTTTAAATAGTTTACTGGGAATACTTACTATTTTAACATCGATTATTTATGCACACAGTAAGAAAGAAAAGTATTTTAAAGCTATTAGTGTCATAACATTAGTTTTAATGTCAATAAGTTTAGTTTTATTGGGAATAAGTGCTAATAATGTTGTCTTTATTCTTTATTTAATAATATATGCTATTGGAATTACTCTTATTAGTTTAACTGCTGATAATATCATTGTTAATGCTAGTAATCATATATACGTTAGATTTCATCGTGCAGAATATCATTTATTATTAGAAACACTTTTAGAGATTGCCAGAATAATTGGCTATGGTGTTTTATTATGTGTTGGTATTACTGGAAGAATTGAATTAATGAAGTTTATTTTGTTTTATAGTATTGTACCTTTAACTATTTTAGTTATTTATGTTATTAATGCTAAAGAAAAAGAGGTAAAGGATAAATGAGGAATAAGAAAGAATTAATAAGAAAAATTAAATTTACTTTATTTTCAATATCTGCTGGTGTAATTGAAATTGGGTTATTTACTCTATTGGATAGTATTACAAATTGGGATTATTGGTTATGTTATTTACCAGCTTTAGTTGCTTCTGTTATTTGGAATTTTACCTTAAATAGAGAGTATACTTTTAAATCAACGAATAATATTCCTATTGCAATGGTAAAGGTTGCGGTCTTTTATTTAATTTTTACACCGCTTTCAACGCTTTTAGGAAATTACCTTGCAGAGAATCTTCATTGGAATGAATTTTTAGTTACGGGAATAAATATGCTTTTAAATTTTGTTTTAGAGTATTTATATGATGAATATTATGTGTTTAAAGGAACAATAGATACTAAAGAAAAATTAAAAAAAGAGAAAAATATTAATTAATAAAAAAGAAAGGATAAATATGAGAAAGAATTTAGGAAGTAAGGCAGCGATATTTCCAATGCCGGTATTAATGGTAGGAACATATGATAAGGAAGAAAATATTGATGTGATGAATGCAGCTTGGGGAATGATGGCTGATATGAATATGGTTATTTTAAATTTAACAGAAACTCATAAAACAGTAAAAAATATTAAAGAAACAGGATGTTTTACAGTTTCTATAGCCGATTCACAGCATATTAAAGAAGCCGATTATTGTGGAATAGTATCTGGAAATAATACACCAGATAAGTTTCAAAAAAGTGGTTTAACGGCTATAAAATCTGAATTTGTAAATGCTCCAATTATTGATGAATTTCCAATTGTTATGGAATGTAAACTTGTGGAATTTACGGATTATGGAGTCGTTGGTGAAATAATTAATGTTTCTGTTGATGAAAAAATATTAGATAATGATGAAAAGATTGTTCCAAGTAAAATTCATGCTTTAATTTATGATACTTTTAATCATGGATATTATGAGGTAGGGAACAAAGTTGGTCAGGCTTTTCATGATGGTCAAGAATTAAAATAAAAGGGAGAGAAAAGAATATGTTTAATCTAAAGGGAAGAGTGGCAGTAGTTACAGGAGCGTCATCAGGTCTTGGAAGACAGATGTGTCATGCTTTTGCAGAATGCGGTGCAAGTCTAGTTATACTAGCAAGAAGATTTGATAGACTTAAAGAACTAAAAAATGAGTTAGAAAGTCATGGAACAAAAGTTTTGGCGATAGAATGTGATGTTACAAATACTAATAAAATTAATAAAGCAGCGGAAATAACTGAACAAGTTTTTGGTAAAGTTGATATTTTAGTTAATTGTGCAGGAGCAAGTCGTGATAAAGGAGTTCTTGAAATGACAGATGAAGAATGGGATTTTACAATAGCAACGGATCTTACTTCGGTATTTAAAGTTACAAGAGCTTTTGGTAATATTATGAAAAAAAATAATTATGGAAGAATAATTAATATTGCTTCAATGTATGGACTTGTTGGAAATACCGCAATGGGAACAGTCGCTTATCATGCAAGTAAAGGTGGTGTTGTTAACTTCACAAGAGCAGTTGCTGCAGAACTTGCTAAATATAATATTACTTGTAACTGTATATGTCCAGGTTATTTTGAAACAGAATTAACAAAAGCGGTTCTTGATACGGAAGACTTTAAAAATTATATGAAACAAACGGTTCCTATGGGACGATATGGTAAAGAAGGTGAACTTAATGCAGCTGCTATCTTTTTAGGAAGTGATGAAGCAAGTTATGTAACAGGTACTATTCTTACCGTTGATGGTGGGTATACTGCTATTTAAAATTTTTATTTTGACGCTTTCTTAAAAAATTGTTTAAGTTGATTATTATTGCTTGAACGTTTTTTTGATCATTTGAGGTACTAATAATATGAATTTAAAAAAGAGATTTTTTATTGCGATAACTATGATATCAGTTTTTTTAATTGAAAAACTATTACTAAATGACATTGGATTTAAATATGTAGGTGATGTTTTATGTGAACCTGGTTCATATCCTACTCAGTATAGTTGTGATTCATGTTTGAAAAAAGATGGCAATTATTGTCCAGATGGTAAGACTTATTTTTGCTGTCCTTATGGCACAGAACCAAAGTCAAGTCATGCTAAAACGAAAGATGATTGTGTACCATGTTCTGACGGATATGAAACAGTTTATGGTTATGGTAAGGCTGGATGCGGAACGTGTCAAAAAGTAGATTATTGTTGGCGCTATCCTAGTGCAGACGGAAATAAATATGCCATAACCAATATATCACCGGGAACTGGTTGGATAAAAGTGGGAAAAGCTAAAGACCTAAAATGTGATGAGGAATCTTTTTGCTATAAAAATGGCAATAATTACATTTGGGGAAAGTATAGAGAAATAGCCGGTTATGAAAAAATTTCTGGCGTTGGAAATAAAAATGATTGTAAAGAACCAGAAAAGTATTGTTGGCGTCGTTTTGACACTGATGGTAATAAATATCAAATATCTAATATGTCTCCGGGAAATGATTGGTTTATTTTAGGAAAAGACGATAACGTTAGATGTTATGAAGAAGATAGATGCTATTTGAATAATAATAGGTATGTTTGGGGAAAGTATAGTGATAGAGGTGATTATACTTTTATAAATGAAATCATTGATGTTAATAATTGTAATAAAAAAAATGAAATGAATGAAACACAAATATCTTCGTTTTCAAAGATGAAGAACGAGCCATTATTAATTATGATAATAATAAGTATTTTAATAATATTTTTATATTTATGTTATGATATATATCGAAGTAATAAGAAATGATATATATGATAAGAAAGAAAAAAGAATATGTTTAATCTAAAGGGAAGAGTGGCAGTAGTTACAGGAGCGCCATCCGGTCTTGGTAGACAAATGTGTTATGCTTTTGCTGAATGTGGAGCAAGTCTAGTTATACTAGCAAGAAGATTTGATAGACTTAAAGAATTAAAAAATGAGTTAGAAAGTAAAGGAACAAAAGTTTTGGCGATAGAATGTGATGTTACAAATACTAATAAAATTAATAAAGCAGCGGAAATAACTGAACAAGTTTTGGCAAAGTTGATATTTTAGTTAATTGTGCAGGGGCAAGTCGTGATAAAGGAGTTCTTGAAATGACGGATGAAGAATGGGATTTTACAATAGCAACTGATCTTACTTCGGTATTTAAAGTTACAAGAGCTTTTGGTAATATTATGAAAAAAAATAATTATGGAAGAATAATTAATATTGCTTCAATGTATGGTCTTGTTGGAAATACCGCAATGGGAACAGTAGCTTATCATGCAAGTAAAGGTGGTGTTGTTAACTTCACAAGAGCAGTTGCTGCAGAACTTGCTAAATATAATATTACTTGTAATTGTATATGTCAAGGTTATTTTGAAACGGAATTAACAAAAGCGGTTCTTGATACAGAAGACTTTAAAAATTATATGAAACAAACGGTTCCTATGGGACGATATGGTAAAGAAGGCGAACTTAATGCAGCTGCTATCTTTTTAGAAAGTGATGAAGCAAGTTATGTAACAGGTACTATTCTTACCGTTGATGGTGGCTATACTTGTGTATAAGTTATGAACAAGCAGATTGCTTGTTTTTTTATTATTTAATTACTTTTATTATAAGGTAAGGGGCAAAATACATAAGATGTTTGTTGTTTTTCATAAAAAAATATTTCATAAAAAAAATATAGACTTTTTGTTATAAATATGATAAATTTTTAATAGGGTGATGTTATGAATAACAATGAACAAAATCAAAGTGAATTATTTAATAATAATTATGACCAAAATATTGATATAGGGTATAAAAATGATTATTATAATTCATATAATGAATTTGAAAAAAATCTAAAAGATGGTAATAATCAATTATATTATGATGGAAATAATCCACCAAAAAAGAGTAAAAAGTTTTTAATATTTTTTTGTATAATAATAGTTGTTATTTTTATAATTATTTATCTTTTGTATCGTTTTAAATTACAGGAGATTACCATAACTGGAGTAACATTGGACAAAACAACTATAAGCATGGAAGTAGATAAAACCGAAACTATAGTTGCAACAATAGAACCATCTAATGCAACAAATAAAACATTAACATGGACAAGTAGTGATACAAGTATCACAACCATAAAGGATGGCTTAGTTACGGCGAAAGCAGCAGGAACAGCAACAATAACAGCAACAACAGCTAATGGAAAAACAGCAACATGTGTCGTTAATGTTATACCACCAGCACCACAAGAAATAGTAGTGACTGGAGTAACACTAAATAAGACGACAACAAGTATTGAAATAGGAAAAACAGATACATTAGTTGTAGCAATAACTCCAGCTGATGCTACTAACAAGGCTATTACGTGGTCTAGTAGTAATATTGGAGTTGCAACAATAGATGCTAATGGAATAGTTACGGGAAAAGCAGCAGGAACAGCAACAATAACAGCAACAACAGCTAATGGAAAAACAGCAACATGTGTCGTTAATGTTATACCACTGGCACCACAGGAAATAGCAGTGACAGGAGTAACACTAAATAAGACAACAACAAGTATAGATATGGGTTCAACTGAAACATTATCTGCAACAATAAGTCCAAGTAATGCAACTAATAAAACTGTTACTTGGTCAAGTAGTAATTCTACTGTTGCAACAATAGATGCAAATGGAAAAATAACAGGAAAACTTGGTGGGACTGCAGTGATAACTGCTAAAACAAATAATGGAAAAACAGCAACATGTACAGTAAAGATAAAAGAAAATTGTTCATTAAATCTTAAAGAAGGAGAAAATCAAAGCATTGCAGCAAGCAATGTAGAAAATATGAATAATTATTTACAATGTGTGCATCGAAATGAAATTACATCTATTCAAATACCTAAAGGAAATTATTTCTTTGAAGTAAAGTCAACGCCAATATTAATTAATTTTTCTAATATAACGTTAGATTTGAATGGTTCGACTTTTAATGTTTATAAAAATGGAGTAGGTTCATATCAATTATTTAAAATAAATAATCAAGATGCGGGAATTGTAACTTTAAAAAATGGAACATTATTAGGTGATAGAACAGTACATATGTGTCTTGATAAAGAGATGGAATGTGATAAATATGGCGCTTTAAAATGTGATGGAGGAACTCATGAATCAGGTCATGGAGTTGCTATTTATTCAGTTGGTGTTAATATTGAAAATTTAACAATTAAAAATATGATGGGAGATGGTATTTATATAAATTTTCCATATAATTTAGCCAAAGAAGGTTCTGTTAATATTCAAAATAATCTTATTGATAGTGTACGACGTAATGGAATTAGTATTATACAAGGAAAAAATATAAATATTAAATCTAATATTATTCGTTATACTCATGGAACTTGGCCACAAGTAGGAATTGATATTGAAAGAAATAATACATCGATGTTTTATGAAAATATTTTGATTGAAGGCAATACTATATATGGAAATACTGGTAAAAGATCAATTCAACTTTGGGCAGGTATAAAAGGATATATGAAAATAATAAATAATCACTTAGGAGATCAAATAGTTGGATGGGATAAAGCAACATTAAATGGGTCAATAGGACCAGATTTAGAACGTAATTTAATAACAATAAATGGTAATGATACTCAGATTCCAAGTGGCGAAGAAAATTGTGTAGAAGAGGCTAATACGGTTACATCACATATAAATAAAAAATGTTTTGATCAAGTTGTTACAGAAGAAAGATGTGTGAAAAAAAATAATACAGTTAATAATGTTACTCAAGCTAATAGAGTAGAAGTTATATTACACAATATCAGTACTGGTAAAATAAGTGGATATACAGCCATTTGTAATTTCTATAAAGATAATAATAAAATGTACACAAGAACGATGATTGTAGAAAGTGATAATAAGAAAGAAATCGAAAATAAACTTAAACAATTATTTGGATTTAGTGGGGAAGTATCTATAAGAAAAACTTAAAAAATGATTATACAGAAGGTTATAGTTACTTAAATTTAGACTTTAATAGTTTAAAGTATTAAAAAAATATTTGAAACTATGTGGTTTAGACAAGTGTTTTTTGAAATGTAAGTATTAAGAAATTTTAAAACTAAAATATTAAACAAGCAAAATGCTTGTTTTTTATTGTGAAAATAAAAATTAAGATTGTTTGGCGGTTTGTTATCATGTTTTTAAGTGATGTTTGAACTTTTTTTGCGTTAGAGAACAGTAATTAGTTATGCTGGTTACTTACTTGTTTGTATTTATCAAACGTAAATGGATTTATACATTGTTATGTAAAAAAATAATTGATTAATTAACTATATAATGGTATAATTTAATTATAAAGTAGTGGAGAGGTATAATATGGATGAAAAAAAAGTTGTTAAAGAAAGTACAGGTAAAAAGGTTTTGATTGGTTTAGATATTGTAAGAAAGGTTATATATTTAGTTGTTATTATTGCAATTATTGTTATTGTTGTTTCTAAATTTACGAAAAGTAGAGTAACGTTTAATTCATCATCAAATGTTATCAAAGTTGATGAAATTGAAAAATTTAATTTAGCAAGATTTACATGGAATGGTATTGCCGAATATTATAATGGTGTTGATACTGAAGTTGATACCTTTATTAAGTATGAAGCACAAATAGAAGCTTCGATGAATATGGAGGATTTTAATAAAAATAATATCTCGGTAGATGATAATGAAAAAATAATTAATATTACATTACCTAAAATAGAATTAACTCCTAAAGTAGTGTTTAAAGATGATGGTAAAAGTTTATCATTCATTCCTCATGATACTAAAATTGAAATGCGAGATATTGTAACAACATGTGAAGAAGATGCCGAGAAAAAAGTACAAGAAAGAGTTGAGATGCTAGATATTGCCAAAGAAAACGCTAAAACAACGATTGAAGGTTTATTACTTCCAATTATAGAAGAAAGCGGATATAAAATTGTTTGGAAAGATGGTGAATAAGATGGAAGAAAAAAAGGAAAAAGAAATAACTGTAGAAGAAGAAATAGATAATAAGAAAACTGAAGAAAAAGAAGAAAGTAAAGAGAAAAAAACAGAAAAAAAATCTTTCTTAGAAAAGATAAAAAATATTCCTTATAAGTTTGCCATTATATTAGGGATATTATTAATAGTAGTAATAGTTATTCCTAAAAGACTACCAAGTATTTTTAAAAACTCTAATTACTCTAAAATAGAAAAAATATGTAATTTAGCGACTGTAGAAGTATATTATCATAATGTAGCTGAGAAAATTGATGAGGCTTCAACTATTGGAAAAATATTTGGTAATATTGGTTATAAAAAGTATTGGTTAGAATATGATGCTGTAATAGAATATGGAATTGATGCTAAAAAAGTTAAGATTGAGAAACCAAATTTTAAAAATGAAGTTAAAGTTCATCTTCCTGAAGCAGAAGTTTTAGGAGAACCAAGATTAATAAAAGAATATATAAAAGATCCTGTAACGGATTCTGGCTTTCTAACCTCAGTTTCTAATGATGATAAAATAGAGGCCGTTGAAAACTCAATCAAAACTTTAAAGACGAAAGCAAGTGATGATAAAGAACATCGTGATTTAGCGTATGAACGTGCTAAGAAGTTTTTTGAAAATTATATTGTGAGTGCTGGAAAAGAAATTGGAACCAATTATAGTGTAATATTTGATTAATAATAACTAAAACATCATTTTGATATAAAGGAGGTTATTATGAAAAGTAAAGTGTATTTTACAAAAGAAATTAATAGTGAAAGTTTAATTAAAATATATAAGGCTTTAGGTATAGAATTAAAAGGTAATATTGGAATTAAGGTATCTACTGGTGAAGATGGGGCCAAGGGCTATTTGAAAAAAGAACTAATTAAACCTTTTGTTGATATGTTAGATGGTACAATAATCGAATGTAATACAGCCTATCCGGGTGCAAGAAATACTAAAGAAGAGCATTTAGATGTTGCTCGTAAACATGGTTTTTGTGATATGGGACGTGGTGTTGATATTATGGATGGCGATGGTGAATTTAAAATTCCTGTTCATAATGGCAAACATTTAAAATATGATATTATTGGAAAAAACTTTTCTAAATACGATAGTATTGTGAATTTAGCGCATGGTAAAGGTCATGCTATGGGTGGATTTGGAGCGAATCTTAAAAATCAATCTATTGGTATTGCCTCTCGAAATGGTAAAGCGTATATTCATTCATGTGGTATAACAGAAGATCCTGATGAATGTTGGAATCATACAGATAATCAAGTTGGTTTTATTGAAAGTATGGCAGAGGCGGCATTAGCAGTAGCGGACTATTTAAAGGAAAATAATAAAAAAATTATTTATATTACAGTTGCTAATAACATTTCACTTGATTGTGATTGTGATGCTCATCAAGGGGATCCGGTAATTGATGATATTGGCATATTTGCTAGTCTTGATCCAGTTGCAAATGATGAAGCCTTTTTGGATGCTATTTGGAAAACTCATGAAGATGGTACAGATTCTATAAAGGAAAGAATTGATACTAGGTATGGAAGACATATTACTGAATATGCTGAAAGTTTAGGTCTTGGCACAAGAGATTATGAATTAATAGAAATATAAAAACGTCCTTAAGGATGTTTTTATTTACTTTTTTTGGAAAAAGTATTATATTAATTATGGTGATTTTATGTTAAATATTGTTTTATATGAACCAGAAATACCTCAAAACACTGGTAATATTATGAGAACTTGTGTGGCAACTAATACAAAACTTCATTTAATTGAACCATTAGGTTTTAAACTTGATGAAACTTCTATCAAACGTTCAGGGGTTAATTATATTGATAAACTAGAGTATTCTGTATATCATAATTGGGATGATTTTGTAAGCAAGAATAAAGGTACTTTCTATTATTTTACAAGATATGGAAAGAAGCCACATACAAGTTTTGATTATAGTAATCAGGATGAAGAAATATATCTTATTTTTGGTAAAGAATCAACAGGAATTCCACGAGAAATACTAGGAAAAGACTTAGAACACTGTATGCGAATACCAATGAGTAGTAATGTGAGAAGTCTTAATTTATCTAATTGTTGTGCCATAGTATTGTATGAAGTTTTAAGACAACAAAATTATCGTGATTTATTATTCAAAGAACCTCATAAGAGCGAAAATTTTATTATAGATGGAATTGATCATCAATAAAGAGTGATGTAATAATTATTTTTTAATAAAAAAATAAATATTTAAGATAAAAATCTTGCTTTAAATAAAAAAAAAGGATATAATTTAATTAGCGTAGGAGAGAGAGATGAAAAAGAAAATTAAGATTATTATTGGGGTGTTCTTGGTTTTTATGTGCGCAATGAATGTTTATGCCGATGAAGTATGTGAAAGTAGTGAATTAACAAGACTTCGTAAACTTGCAGAAAAAGTTGATTTTTCATATGATTATGAAATCAAGGAGTTAACAACACCAAATGGAGTAGTTAATAAATTTCTAGAATATTCTATTAATGCTATTAATTTAAATCCGGAGTTACAGGTTGTAGTAGGAAATAATTATTATACGAATAATGTTCCTGAGTTTAAAGGTGATAGTAGTGGTAAGGCAACCTTAAATGGATTTGCTGAAGGTGAAAAAGTAAAGATAACAATATATGCTTATGTAGCTAATGCATGTTCTGGTAAAAAGATAACAACCAAAACAATTACTTTACCATATTATAATAAATATCATGATTCTGACGAATGTCGTACGTCAACGGATTATGAATATTGTATTAAAGAAAATACAAGTGATTTTTGTGATTTAATGCAAAAATTTAAATACTGTCAAGAATTCCTTGATGAACCAGTAACCCAAGAAAAATTCAATAGCAAGGTAAATGAATATTTAAATAGTAATCCTCAAACATTAAGATACATTAAT
>CADCJQ010000011.1 GCA_902801795.1 uncultured Erysipelotrichaceae bacterium | reverse complement strand
AAAAGAAACAACGAAAGCATATACAATAAATCCACAGACATTAACAATACCAGCAAGTCCAAGTGATAAAACATATAATGGAAGTAGTCAAAATAGTGGAATAACATGTCCAGCAGGAAGTACAGCAGGAGGAACCCAAAGTGCAACAAATGCGGGAACCTATACTCAAACATGTACATTAACATCAACGAGAAATTATAAATGGAGTGATAATACAACAAGTGTAAAAAGCATATCATGGAAAATTAATAAAGCATCATCAAGTGTAACATGTAAAACATTAAATTATAATGGAAGTAGCCAGAACTTAGTAAATTCAGGAAGTGGATGTGCAAGTTATTCTAATAATAATCAAACAAATGCGGGAAGGTATACGATAACATGTAATGGCGATGCAAATCATAATAATTCAACGTGTACAGGAATAATAAATAAAGTAGCAGCGGTTTTAAGTTGTAGTAATAAAAATTATACAGGAAGTTCTCAAACAGCATGTTCATGTTCAGGAGGAACAGTAGGAGGAACATATGCCGCAACGAATGCTGGAACATATACAGCAAGTTGTACACCAGATGCCAATCATACTGCACCAGCAAATAAATCTTGGACAATGAATAAAGTGGCATCAAGTTGTAGTGGAAAGACGGTAAATTATAACAATCAAACGAATGCTGGAAGCTATACAATAACGTGTAATGGCGATGCAAATCATAATAATTCAACGTGTACAGGAACAATAAATAAAGTAGCAGCAGTTTTAAGTTGTAGCAATAAAAATTATACAGGAAGTTCTCAAACAGCATGTTCATGTTCAGGAGGAACAGTAAGAGGAACATATGCCGCAACGAATGCTGGAACATATACAGCAAGTTGTACACCAGATGCTAACCATACTGCACCAGCAAATAAATCATGGACAATGAATAAGATAGCTAACGGAATGAGTATTAATTCTACTAGTGGAACATTAACATATGGAACAAATGTAACAGTAACGGTAACAACTAATAGTGATGGAGTGATAAAATGTTCAAGTAGTAATACAAGTGTAGCAACATGTTCTGTTAGTGGAAAAACGGTTACAATAGTACCTCAAAATATAACTGGTGACAGTAAGACTGCAACGATAACGATAACTCAAGATGCAGGAACAAATTATCTTGCAGCAAGTAAGACATATGCGGCAACGGTAAAACCGAGTGATACAGAGCCACCACAATGTTCTTTATCGGTTAGTGTTGGTGGAAAGATAACTGCATCTGCTACAGATAATAAAGGAATTGCTGGAAAAGGATTTACAACCGCGTATGGTGGGGAAACTGAAAAAAATATATCATCTGCGGGAACATATACATATTATGTAAAAGATACAAGTGGTAATACCAATACATGTTCTATCAATGTGGTAAGGCAAAAGAGAACAAAGTCATGTAAAAAATACAATTCTGATACAGATGCTAATGTATGTGGTACTAATTACCAAAAAGTAAGTACGCAAAAAGTATGTAATAAAGTTAAAGAAAAACAATGGACTGGAAATCATTGTGAAAATTGTTCTGGAATATGTTCGCATTATGATCAATGTGAAATGTGTTGTGATGTCGTTCAAGATTATACATGGGTAGAAGTTGAACACTGCCAAGACGTAGATATATATGATTATGTTCCTAAAACATGCGAAGATGAAGCATTTGGATGCAACATATGGAACGCATATAGTTCCTGGTCAACTGTTTCTAGTTGTACCGAAAGTAGTAGTTCAAGTACTGAAGTTGAGTGTCGATGGGCATAAAAAATATAATATAATTAATATGAATGTATAAGTTGATTTATTTCAACTTATACATGATTATTGTTGCGAAAGGTAAGGTATGAAAAAAAGTTTTTTATTAATTCTATTTATTTATATTATTTCTATTATTAATTATAAATGTTTAAATTTTAATATTAATAATAAGAATGAAATAGATAAATTATATGATTTGTTTGCATATAATACATCTGATAAAATAAATGATTTAAATGTTGATGGTAATAAAAATGAAAGTATAAAGATGATTGAAATATATGATGGAGATAGGAAAATCGATTTATCATTTGCATCATCAATTTATAAATATAATGTTGTTGTTCCAGATAACAGAATTGAATATATTAAAATCCTTGCGGAGTTAAATAATGGATATTCATTTTTGCAGGGATTTGAACCTAAACCAGTTATATTAAATTATGGAGACAATATAGTAGAACTAAAAACTATAAGTGAAACTGGGGATGAGGATACTTATTTAATTAATATTGTAAGACCTCAAGGATTACCAACAGATGCTAAGTTAATATATCTTCAGGTTAATGGTAAAGAAGTAAAAATTACAGACGAACTTGAATACTTAGTTATTGTTGATAATAGCGTTGTTGAATCAGACATTGTAGCAAAAGCGAATAAAGATAATGTTAAAATAAAATATGAAAATATAATATTAAAAGAAAATGAGAACAAATTAACAATTGAACTTATTGATGAAAATAACGTTTCTATAAAATATACAATTAATATTTTTAAAGTATCCAATACAAAATATGATAACTTAGAAAAAATTGATATTGATGGCTATAATTTTGAATTTAACGTTAATAAGCACGAATATGATATAGAGATAGATAATCTTGATGATAATAATATAAAAGTATTGCCCGAAGGATTAATATATTATACAATTAAAAGTCCTCAAGCCAATGATAATAAATATTTAACCGTAAGGGTATTTAATGATTGTAGCACGGATACATATATTTTTCATTTAATTCCAAAAAAAGAAATATCTGAAAAGAGTGGAGTATTAAGTAATAATTATTTATTATATTATATCTTTTTATGTATTGCATTTATCTTATTAATGTTTTCAATTTACTATGCTTTAACAGTAAGAAAAAAAAGGAAGAATTCAATATAATGTATAAAATTTCAGAATTAAAATCTGAAATTTTTTGTAAATTTATGAAAAATAAAAGTAATTATTAATAACTTGTGATAAAATTAAAGAAAGGTGATATCATGATTCCTATTTATCTTAAAACAGTTTATTCTTTTTTATCAAGTACAATAACTATTGATGAGTTAATTCTTTTTGCTAAACAAAACCAATTATCATCACTATGTATTTGTGATGATAATATGTATGGTGTAATGGAGTTTATTAAAAAATGTCATAATAATAACATTGAACCTATTATAGGAGTAGATTTTGATAATGTATTATTATATGCCAAGAATTATATTGGATATCAGAATTTAATGAAGTTATCAACTATTAAAAGTGAAAGAGAAATAACTATTGATAATTTAAAAAATAATCGTGATGGATTAATATGTTTTATTAATGAACATAAAGATAATATCGAAGAGATAACTAATGTATTTCCAGAATATTATATATATACGGAAGATATTAATAATAAAGAATATTTATATTTACCGAAAATTTTATGTTTAAAAAAAGAAGATACCGAAATACTAAAATATCTTAATTTATTAAGAGATGGTAAAAAAATAAGTGATGAATATGATTTTAATGATAAATGTTATTATATCGATATTTATGATAAACGTTATGATGAATTTATCACTAAATGTCATTTAGAATTACCAAAGTATTCTCTTAATTTACCTAATTATTGTGAATATAATGATACCTTAGGACTTGATAGTAATGAATACTTGTATAACTTAAGTATTAAAGGTTTAAACAAAAGATTAAATAATCAAGTAACTATTAGGTATAAAGATAGATTACTATATGAACTTGATGTTATCAAGAAAATGGGATTTTCTAATTATTTTTTAATTGTTTATGATTATATAAAGTATGCCAAAATGAATAACATTTTAGTAGGACCAGGTCGTGGTAGTGCGGCTGGTAGTCTTGTTAGTTTTTCGCTTGGGATAACAGAAGTTGATCCTATTAAATATAACTTATTGTTTGAAAGATTTTTAAATATCGAAAGAATAACTATGCCTGATATTGATACGGATTTTCCAGATGAAAAACGTGATGAAATTATAGATTATGTTACGAAGAAATATGGTCAAGATAAAGTATGTTTAATTACTACTTTTGGTACTTTTGGAAGTAAAATGGCTTTACGTGATATGGGAAGAGTTATGAATGTTCCTTTATATATTGTTGATGATTTATGTAAGAAAATAGGGGATAAATCATTAAAGGAAGCAATAGAATTAAATAATATCAAAGGCTTTGTTGAAAGTGATAATAAAATAAAAAAACTATATGAAGTAGCCTTGATGATTGAAGGACTTCCAAGGCATTCTTCTATTCATGCTGCTGGTGTTGTTATGGCCAATAGTCCACTTGTTGAAACAATTCCACTTGTTTATTATGATGATAAATATTTAAGTGCTTATGAAGCAATGTATTTAGAGGAACTTGGCCTTCTTAAAATGGATTTTTTAGGAATTCGCAATTTAACAATTATCGATGATACCTTAAATTTAATAAAAGAATATAAAAAAACAGATATAAAATTTAATGAAATACCTCTTGATGATATTGATACATATAAAATATTTAGTAATGGTGATACCTTAGGAATATTTCAATTTGAAAGTAATGGAATGCGAGATTTTCTAATGAGATTAAAGCCTAATTCTTTTACAGATATTTATAATGCTAATGCCTTTTATAGACCAGGACCTTCTTCAAACATTGATTTATATATTAAAAGAAGACATAATCTTGTTCAAACGGAATATTTTGATGAAAGTTTAAAAGATATTTTAAAAGATACTTGTGGTATTATTGTTTATCAAGAACAAATTATGGAAATAGCGCATGTTATGGCGGATTTTACTTTAGGTGAAGCGGATTTATTAAGACGCGCTATGAGTAAAAAGAAAAAAGAAGAATTAATTAAGTATCAAGATAAATTTATTACTAATGCTATTAATAAAGGCTATGATAAAGAATTGGTATCTAATATTTATAATTTAATTCTTAATTTTGCTAGTTATGGTTTTAATAAGAGTCATAGTGTTGCCTATAGCATGATAAGTTATAAAATGGCTTATTTAAAAGCTCATTATCCATTATATTTTTATTTATCACTTCTAAAAGGGGCATTAAATGATGATATCAAAACAATTAATTATATTAAAGAAATGAAAAAACATAATATTAAAATTATTAAACCAGATATTAATAAAAGTACTGATGAATTTAATATTTATTATGATAATATATTATTGCCATTTAATATTATTAAAGGAATTGGTAGTGATGTTGCTAAAAAAATAATGAAGGCTAGAGGAGATGGTTTTAAAGATATTTATGATTTTTTCTTAAAAATAATTGATAATGGTATTTCTCAAAATATTATTGAATTATTAATTACTTCTGGATGTTTAGATAATTTTGGCTATAATCGTCAAACATTAATTTTAAATATAGATAGTTTAATTAACTATGGTAATTTATGTAAAGAATTAGGTAATGATTTTGTATTAAAACCTGAAATAAATATAAGCAATGAATTCGAAAGAGAAGTATTAATCAATCAAGAAAAAGAATGCTTTGGCTTTTATTTAACAAATCATCCCGTTAGTTTTTATAAAAACAAAATTAAATCAATAAATTTAATAGATATTAATAAATACTTTAATAAAAATATTACTTGTGTAGTTATGATTGATAAAATAAAAGAAATAACGACTAAAAAAGGAGAGAAAATGGCTTTCTTATCATGTAGTGATGAAGAAGCAAGTTGTGATATAACTGTTTTCCCAGATTTGTATAAAGAACTTTTAAATTTATCAAAAAGTGATATAATTAAAGTTGATGGTAGAGTTGAAAGAAGAAGTAATTATAATATTATTGCTAATAGTATTATAAATGTAAAGGAGAAGAAATGAAAAAGACAAAAACAATTATAACAGTAGGACCTAGTAGCAAAGATATCAATGTTTTAAAAGAAATGATAAAAGAAGGAGCAGATGTTGTAAGAATTAATTTATCTCATGCTGATACAGCATTTTGTAATGATATTATAAATAAAGTAAGAAAAATTGAAAAAGAATTAGATAAACCTATTGGAATTATGTTAGATACTGATGGTCCAAGTATTAGATTAGATAAATTTATTGAAAATGAAGTTTTTCTTGAAAAAGATAAAACAATTAAATTATATTCTTATCCTGTAATATGTAATAATACACAATTTTCTATTAATTATAGTGATATTGTTAAAGAATTAAATATTAATGATATTTTATTACTTAGTGATGGATTGGTTGAATTAGAAGTTATTGATATAGAAAGTGATTATGTTTTATTAAAAGTTAATGCTGGTGGCATTATTAAAAGCAATCAAACAGTTCATGTAAAAAATAAAACATTAAAATTACCTTTTCTTTCAGAAAAAGATCGTGAAGGAATTCTTTATGGAATTAAGAAAAATATTGATTTCTTAGCCTTATCTTATGTTAGAGATGAACAAGATGTTTTAGAAGTTGCAGATATCTTAATAGATCAAGGTAATAATCATATTAATATTATTAGTAAAATAGAAAATAGTAAGGCCATTGATAATTTAGATGAAATAGCTAAAGTAAGTGATGGTTTAATGGTAGCAAGAGGGGATTTAGGAATTGAATTATCTATGGAGAAATTACCTTATTATCAAAAAATAATTTTAAAGAAAGCAATTGAATATGAAAAAGTAGGTATTGTTGCGACAGATTTCTTACTTAGTATGGAAGATAGTAATCATCCATCACGTAGTGAAGTAAGTGATATATATAATGCGGTAATGGATAAATGTGATGCTATTATGTTAAGCGGAGAAACAACAATTGGCAAGTATCCTCTTGAGGCTGTTGCAACCCTTACTAAAACAATTACTAGTGCTGAAGAAGATTTTGATTATCAAAGTAATTTAAATGAAACTCTTTCTAATATAAAAAATGACATAACAAGTAATATTGCTTATTCTGTGGTTGATTCATCAATGAGATTAAATGCAAGTGTTATTGTAACTAATACTAATAGTGGATATACTGCTTTTAAAATAAGTCATTATAAACCATGTTGTCCTATTTTAGGACTTAGTCCGGAACTTGATACAATAAGATTATTAACTATCAATTATGGTGTTGTTCCAAGGTTATCGATGGAATGTAAAAGTACGGATACGATAGTTAATATGTGTACGAAAAAAGCCATTAATTATTTTGATTTAGAAGGTGGGGATATTATTATCATAACAGGAGGATTCCCTATTAGTAATAAAATTACTAATTTCATGAAAATAGAAGTTATATAAATGGTTGTTTTTTATTCTTATTTTAATAAAGAAAAAAATATGAAAACACTTAGAAAAAAAAGTGTTTTTTGAACCTGTAAAATGAATTAAAGATGAAAACTGTAATAAAAAGGTCTTTAAGAATTTAGTGAAATCACTCCAAAATAATTGACTTTAAAACTAAAATTTAGTAATATTAGATTATAAGTTAGAGAGTAAGATAGTGTGACTTATTCAAGTAAAAAAAGATGGAAAGTAGTGATAAATATGTTGACAAATAAAATCATAACATGTATGCTTAGACAGACAGACAGACAGACAGACAGACAGACAGACAGACAGACAGACAGTAGTAATTCTATCTAGAATATGTTATTATGATGACTCCTGAATAATAGAAAATTAATATAAAATCTATAAACTAAAAGTATAAAATCTATAAATTAAAAGGTTAAAATATTGTAATACCATAGACATGGTTTGGGAATGGTGGTTGAATTTATACTTGATTAATAAAAATATGAAAAAGGAGTGATGATAAATGGATATTAATCAACAAAAAATTAATAAGAAGTTAAACTTACAAATTGGAGTAAGCCTATTCTTACTAATTGCTCTTATTGGTGGATTTACATATGCGTTCTTTAATTATACAAGAACGAGTGAAAGTAATACTCTTAAATTAGGTAATATTACATTTGAAACAAGCCAAAATGGTAATATTAATCTTACTAATGCATTTCCCATATCAATAACAAGAGATAATAATGGTTTAATAACAAATGCTGATGATGATAATATTGATACTGTGGAAATATTAGTTAATGGTCATACAACATATAGTGATGGTGTAGAATATTTAGTATCAAGTGCTAATACAGTAGCAACTATTACATCAGGTAATAATACAAAACAAGTACCAATTAGTTTAGATGTACAGGTTGGAACTAATGGAAGTGGTACTAATAATACATTAGGAACAAGTGATAATGATTATTTTGATAATAAAGATACTTATACAACATCACATTATAAGATATTGATTGGTAATACAATCAAAGGAGATGAACAAATATTAGTAGGTTATATTGCACCTGATACTACAGGTACAGATAACTCTATTAATGGAAAAATAACTATTAAAGCTTATTTTGATAAGGATTTAGTTGCCATTACTGATACACAAGATGAGAATAATAGTTGGATACAAGGAAGAACTGTTTTAACAACAAGTGAATGGAACAGTTTAAGAACTAATGGAGTATCATTTCAAGTTAAAGTAGAAGCCCAAGAAGGAAGATGGGTAGAAGAACCAGCAACACCTGAAAGTTGTTTTACAACAACTGTAAGTAATAATGAGGTAACAATTACTGGATATGATGTTAGTTGTGGAGGAACTGACGTTATTATACCAAATAAAATATCAGGAAATATGGTATCAAAAATAGGTAATACAGCATTTACTGGTAAAGGATTAACGAGTGTAACAATTCCACATAGTGTAACTATAATTGGAAATGTAGCTTTTGCTGGAAATCAATTAACAAATGTAACAATACCTGATAGTGTAACAACAATAGAAAGTGCTGCTTTTAACAGCAATCAATTAAGTAAAATAGATATAAGCGAAAATGTCACAAGTATTGGATCTGGTGCTTTTGCTCAAAATCAATTAATAGAAATTAATATTAATTCTAAAAATTTAGTAATTTCAAACGATGCATTTAATGCCAACTCTTTAGATAAAACGGTATTTGTAAATATTAAGAATATTCCAGATAACCTTTTCTATGGTGGAAATGATGCAAAAAATATTACATCTTTAACTTTAGGCGAAGATGTAGAAAAAATTGGGAAAGATGCTTTTGCTAGTAATAAAATATCAAGATTAGTAATTAATGAAAATATAAAAAAAATAGGATATGCTGCTTTTGGTGATAATCAATTAACATATATTGAGATAGATTCACCAGATCTTGTTTTTGATGATAGTATTATTTTTGATTCAAACAATGAGTTAGAAAAAGTAGTGAAAATAAATATGAAAAAAATACCTAGTGCTTTTCGTTCTTTAAATATTAAACAATTAGAATTAGGAAATGATATTGAAGAAATTGAATATGCAGCATTTGCTAATAATCAATTAACGAATGTAAGCATCCCATCTAGTGTTACAACAATAGGATATTCAGCTTTTGCAGGCAATCAGTTAACAAATGCAACAATTCCATATTCAGTTACATCTTGGTATTGCAATGCTTTTGATAATACAGTCAATATTGATAACCAATCTGGTATTGAATGTACTAGTCAATAAGTATTCTGATGAATTTAATTAAAGATGACATTGCATAATGTAAGAATAGATAAAGAATTGACGAAGTACCTTAACAAGAGGATACTCCATATCCTCCTTTACTCTATTCTTTTTATTGTATTAATTGCATGTAGTAATAAGTATAGATGTATAATCGTATCCATATAAAATAATATTTTATATGATTTATAGATACATTTATATTTATTTTAAAGGTAATATTCTTGTATTTTAATTTTGATGATATTAAAGATGATGAAACAACATTTAGTGAATATTCACTAAGTGGTAAGACCATATTTCTACATTTGAGCCATTAACACATGTTAATGGTGAATAAAAATAATATTATTTTACTTCCAACACTAGAATATTCTAGTGTTGTTATAAGATTAATACCTTTAACACAATTTTGATATAACAAGTGCATCATTGGATGTTATAGAGCTATGAGCTTCTTTTAATAAAGTAATTAATACATTAGAAAAAAATAAGTTATGAAATTATTATTGATGATATAAAGAAGAATTATAAAAAACTTTTTGTATATTTTAAAAATAATTGGTTATGTTATAAAAGGAGGATATGATGAAAATAAAAAATATTTTATTAATTTTTCTTTTAGGATTAGTGTTAGTAACCGGTTGTGATAACTTAATGAATACACCTACTAAGAAGGTAGAGAATTTACTTAGTAAATATCAAAAGAATGATGAAGTAGTAATTAATCAATTAGGAGATACTTTATTATCGGATACTGTTCTTTCAGTTTCTCAAAAAGATAAGTATAAGGAATTAATGGAAAGACAATATAAGAATTTAATGTATACCGTAAAGAATGAAGCGATTGATGGTAAAACAGCAGTTGTGGAAGTAGAAATTGAAGTATATGATTATAATAAAGCAATAGTTAATAGCGAAAATTACTTACTGGCTAATCAAGGAGAATTTCAAGATGAAACCGGAAATGTTGATACTACTAAATATAATGATTATAAATTAAATGCTATTAGTGATATGAAAGATCGTGTTACTTATACAATTAATTTTACTTTATCCAAAGTAGATGAAGAATGGATTGTTGATGATTTAACAGAAGCTGAAAGAATGAAAATTCATGGACTTTATGCATATTAATTACCTTTGCTTTTTTAAATAATTAGTGATATTATATACTTATGTATAAGAGGTATGTATGTCAAATGAAATGTTAAAAGAAGCGTATAAACTATATAATGAATGTTTGAAAAAGAGAGACTTGACGTTAACAATAAATGCTATTCAATATATTGCAAAACTAAAGAAATTGTATCCAGAAAGTGCAGAAGTCGATAGCTTATTTGGAAATATTAATTATTTAATAGATAATATAAGATATGATAGAAAAAGAAAATACGATTATATTGGTGAAGAAGAATTTCTTGATAATAATCGAGATTTTTTTGATAGTGTCCTTCCAGAAAATAATTGTAGATTTAAACATATATCTTTAGAAAAATATGATTTTACTTCATTACTTAATTTAACTTTCGATTTTTTTGCAAATAATTGTTTTGATTTATTTATGCTTTTAAGAAAAATGTTTAAAGAAAAAAAAGTTTTAATAAGAGAATGCAAAGGTGAAAAAATAGGTAATTTAGTTGCTAAAAGACTAAAATTAGATATTGATGAAATTAATGTTTCTAGTAATTTTATGGATATTCCACTTGATGATACTAATGGGTGTGTTGTACCAATATTAATTGATAGGAACAAATATTTTATTTTTATTAATAAATTAAGAAATATTGTGGATGTTGAAGCCTTAGTTCATGAACTTGTTCACGTTTATTATTTTATATATAATGGTTATGATGAAGATAAATGGTATAATCCTAGTGATTATATTAAAACAGAGATTGTTCCAAGAACGATAGAATTATTATTAATTAATTATTTAGAAAAAGAAGAAATGTATGAAGAAGCCGATGTGTTAAGAGAATCTTTTAAGAAAATGGTTTATCATGATACCCATTCAAAAAAGGATTTTGCGGGATATAAGTATAGGGTTGCAGATTTTATTGCAAGTGAAGCGGCTCCTTTAATAATAGATGGCAAAATTACTTTTAAAGAATTTTGTCGTAAAATATATAAGACTCCTTATGATATTATTTTAAGAGATACAAGAGATTATTTTGATAAAAGGAATAATATTTTTTCAAAATAATTTTTTTCTTTACAAAAAGAGTTAATTAAGATAAACTTATAGGGAAGGATGTGGGATTATGCCTGAATTACCAGAAGTAGAAACAGTTAAAAATACATTAAAAAAACAAATATTAGGAAAGAGAATAAATAATATTAAAGTATTATATGATGGTATTATTGCAACTAATTTAGATGAATTTAAAAGAAATATTGTTGGACAAGAATTTATTGATATAGATAGACGTGGTAAATATTTAATTTTTGAACTTCATGATTATTATTTAGTAAGTCATTTAAGAATGGAAGGAAAGTATTTTATCAAAAAGAAAAGCGATCCTATTAGTAAACATGAACATATTATTTTTTCTTTAGATGATTGTGAACTAAGATATCATGATACTAGAAAATTTGGAAAAATGTATTTAGTTACGAAAGATAAATTATATAGTGATACACCATTACATGATATTGGTAAAGAACCTTGGGATGATAGTTTAACCGATGTGTATTTAATGGAAAAGTATCATTCTAATAAACATATTAAAACGCTTTTATTGGACCAAAGTATTATAACGGGTATTGGAAATATTTATGCAGACGAAATTCTTTTTTTAAGTAAAATCAATCCTAATACCAAAGGTAGTGAATTGTCACTTCATGATTGTCATAATATTATCGAAAATACCAGAAAGGTATTAAGTGATGCCATTAGTATGGGAGGGACCACAATACGTAGTTATACATCAAGTTTAGGAGTAACTGGACATTTTCAAGGGAAATTATTAGTTCATAATAAAGAGGGAATGAAATGTAATATTTGTGGAAGTGTTATATTAAAAACGAAAGTTAATGGAAGAGGTACATATTATTGTCCAACATGTCAAGGTGAGAAAGTATGTATTTAAAAGGTATTTACAAAAAAACAATTTATAATCGTGATAATTATACTGTTGGTTTAATTAAGGTTAAGGAAAATGATATTGATGCTGGGTTAAATGAAAAAACGATAACTTTTACAGGTTATTTTTCTAATATTAATTTAGAAGATCATTTATTGCTTAATGGAGAATTTACGAGACATAATAAGTATGGTGATCAGTTTCAAGCCTTAAGTTATGAAGTTGTGTTACCTGAAGAAAAAGATGGTATTGTTACTTTTCTATCAAGTGAGATATTCCCTGGAATAGGTGAGAGTAAAGCCAAAAAAATATATGAAATATTAGGTAATGACACTATTAATATTATTATGAAAGAACCAGAAAGATTAAAAGAAATCAAAGGTTTATCGAAAAAGAATATTCAAACATTACATGATAAATTAACCGAATATCAAGATAGTATTGAATTAATTGTTAAACTAAATGATTATGGTTTTACGAATCGTGAGAGTACGCTTTTATATAATAAATATAAACGTAAGATAAATGATATTATTGAAGAAAATGTTTATAATGTTATTGATGATACTTTTAATTATAAAAGAATTGATTTATTGGCTTTAAAACATCAGTATGACCGATTAGATAAAAGAAGAGTTAAGGCAAGCATAATATATTTATTTAATGAAGTAATTAATAGTATTGGTGATAGTTATTTAACGTATAATGAAGTTGCATCCTACCTTAAAAGAGTTTTATTAAGTAGTATCGAAAAAGAACTTTTTGATGAATGTTTAAAAGAATTATTAGAAGAAAGTAAACTTGTTTATGAAGAAGAAAAGTTTTATTTAACAAAGATGTATTATGCGGAAAAGAATATTGCCAAAAGATTTGTTTATTTAAATAATCAGAAAATGGTGAAAGAGAAGAATTTAGATAAAATGTTTGAAGAAATTCAAAATTATCAATCAATTACTTATAATGAAGAACAAAAAGAAGCAATCAAAAGTGCTTTTAAAGGTCATTTTATGATTATCACTGGTGGACCTGGTACTGGGAAAACAACTATAATTAAATCAATTGTTAACTTATATGAGAAACTATATAAAAAGAATTATAAAGAGGCAATGGATGAAATAACTCTTTTAGCACCTACTGGAAGAGCTGCTAAAAGAATGATGGAATCGGTGCATTTTCCGGCCCAAACTATTCATCGTTTTTTAAAATGGGATAAAGAAAAAAATACTTTTGGGGTTAATGAATATGATAAAGTTAAAACAAAAATGGTTATTATTGATGAGGCAAGTATGGTAGATACTTATTTATTAGATAGTTTGTTAAAAGGACTTTATTATGATACAAAAATCATTTTAGTAGGTGATTATCATCAATTACCTAGTGTTGGACCAGGACAACTTTTAAAAGATTTAATTGAAACAAAATGTTTTAATGTTATAGAACTTAATACTTTGTACCGTCAAAAAGAAAATAGTAATATTATTACTTTTGCATATGATATTCAAAATGGAGAATATAATGATGAATTATTTAATAAAGATGATGATTTAACTTTTATTGAATGTGATAGTTATAACTTAATAGATAAGTTTACCGAACTATGTAATAGTTATAAAGATATATCATATAGTGATATTGCTATATTAGCACCAATGTATAAAACGATTAATGGTATTGATAATTTAAATTTAATTGCAAGAGAAATCTTTAATCCTAAGATAAATCAAAATGAAATAAGTATTGGTGATACGTTATATCGAGAAAATGATAAAGTAATTGAACTAGTTAATATGCCTGATGATAATGTTTATAATGGTGATGTTGGAATTATTCAAAGCATTGATAATGAAAATAAACAAGTTATTATTGATTATGATGGTAATATGGTAACTTATAATAAAAATAATTTTTTAAATTTTAAACTAGGTTATGTTACTAGTATTCATAAAAGTCAAGGTAGTGAATATAAAATAGTTATTATGATAATGCTTAAAGAATATGGAAGAATGCTATATCGAAAACTTCTTTATACAGGAGTAACACGTGCTAAAAAGAATTTGTTTTTATTAGGAGAAGATATTGCTATTAAAAAATCAATTGATAATAATTTTGTTAATGATCGAAAAACAACTTTAAAAGATATGGTTTTAAAAATGTATGAAGAAGTAAGTATAAATTAAATTATTTGGTTAATAATATAGATGGTACATAGTGCCATTCATATTTTTTAGGCGAGGTGATTTAAGTGAAATTTGCTGAAGGTTTCCTAACAGGTATGGTATTGTCTTTAGCCGGATGTGTTGCATTTAAGTTTTTATTTCCTGAAGCTGAAGAAGAAATGTGTCATTCTGTAAAGAAAATATCAAAGGATATGGGAAAAGATTTAGAAAATATGAAATAGGAAGATTAAGTTCTTCCTTTTTATTTTGAATGAATACCTATAATGTAAAATAAGAAAAAAATTAACAAAAATTAATCAAAATAATTGACTTTAAAGAGTAAATTTAATAAAATTAAGTTGTAATAAGGGTAAGAAAATTAGAGCTTATTCTTTGGATAAAAAGATAGAAAGAAGTGATAAAAGTGTTGACAAGCAAACAAGCATCATGTATTCTTAGACAAACAAGGATAAATCTATCTAAGTTAATGTATTATAATGATCCTCAAGAGTGTGAATTATTTCTAAAAAAGAGTTTAAAAAACAAGAAAGGAAATACCCGAGATACAGCTTAGTGAGCGGGTTAGTAGGAATAAAGTATGAATGAAAAAAAACAAAATATTTTAATTGTTGTAGGGTTATTGGTTTTGGTAGGAATGATTGGTGGTATTGCGTATTCATTCTTTAACTATACAAGAACCGGTACGGTAAATACCGTTAAAACAGGAGGTTTAACCTTTAGTGCAGAACAAGATGGACTAGTTACGCTTGATGGACTATTCCCAATTAGTGGAACAAATAATATAACTTCGGAAACCCCAGGGGTAGGTAGTTTATCTATTCATGTAACTGGTAGTACTAATTATAGTTTTGGAATAGAATATTTAGTAAAAGCGGTTAATGTAACAACTCCAGCATCAGGTAAAGAATTACCAATAAGTATTGCGATTAGTTATACTGCCAATAATAATAAAACAATAGGTACCTTGGATAATAATTATTATACAAATCGTGGGCATAATACATCCCTATATAAAGTATTATCAACAGATACCATTGAAGAAAATGGTGAAATAGTAGTAGGGTATATTGCCCCAGGTCAAGAAGGAATCGATGGTAATATAACAATCTTAGCCTATTTAGATGCTGATGATATAGCAATAACGGATACCGAAGGAGCCGATCCAGACTGGTTACAAGGAAGAACAGTGTTTACAACCGAAGAATGGAATGCTCTAGAAAATGAAGGAGTATCCTTCCAAATAAAAATAGAAGCCCAAGAAGGTGTTTGGACAGAAAACACAAAAACCGCATTTGCAAAAATAAAAAGCAATGTTAATACAACAACTACTATTGATTTTTCGCAAGCCTCAAGTTCAAGTAATGGAGAAGGCTTATATCAGTTAAATGAAGCAAGTGGTAATAATTATCCTATCTATTATTATCGTGGAGCCGTAACGGATAATAATGTTATCTTTGGCGGATTCTGCTGGCAAATTGTAAGAACAACGGAAACTGGTGGCATAAAGATGGTCTATAATGGCATAGCCACAGGCGATGGAAAGACTTGTGAAAACACCACGGGAGCATCAAGACAATTAGCAACGACATATGCTTTTAATACAAATTATTCATCATTATCGGATGTAGGCTATATGTACAATAAAAGATATGTAGGAGTATCAGATACTCCAACAACTGATGCCTATTTTGGAAGTAGTGTAAGTTATAATGAAACAAGTGCAAGTTATACCTTAACAGGAATATATCAAAATGATAATGTCACGAAAGCGGTAAAAGATAATGACCATCATTATACATGTAATAGTGCATCAAGTTATGAATGTCCAAGTGTGAGATACTATTATTATAATAATTACTATATAACCCTATCAGAAGGAGAGACGATAGAAGATGCAATATACAAAATGACAGGAAATGGAACTCAAGAGACAAAAGCAAAAACAATAAACCAAAATTATAAATTGAATAACACTGATTCCAAAGCGAAGAATGAAATAGAAAAATGGTTTAAGACGAATTTAACAAATGAAGAAGATGAAAGTAAAATAAATTATCAAGAATACTTAGAAGACACAATCTTCTGTAATGATCGAAGTTTCAAAACAGTTACAGGAAATACATCTTATGAAACATATTCTGAAAGTGGCTGGAATCCCAACGGAGGAAATCTAACAAAATACATATCTTTAGGAACATGGAATAGATATCAAAACAATTATTATAGTACAAGCAATAAACCAGTATTAAGTTGCGAAAATATAACAGACAGGTTTAGTAAAAGTAATCCGGAAGCAACATTAAAGTATTCGGTAGGATTATTAGCAATTGATGAAATAATTTTAGGAGGATTAGGAGGAAATGGAAATCAAATGCCAACTGGAAATTATTTAATAACGGGAAGTGTTTATTGGTCTTTGTCGCCTTCTTACTTCGGCTTCAACTACGCTTACGAGATGGGCGTGAACAATTTTGGCACCTTGGGGGGCTACTACGTGGGCAATACTTTCGGGCTTCGTCCATCCGTTTCACTTAAACTTGGAACGGAGTTTGAAAGTGGAGGAGAAGGAACTGCTTTGAAACCATATGTGGTAAAGATAGCAGAATAGTTTGGCTGTTTCACACACCACGTAAGTGGACTAGAAAAAGATAGAATGGAGAGTACCACAAAAAAACTTTTGTGGTACGGAGAAAATATAGCGAAAAACTTAATACTTGTGATATATAATCCTCTCTCCTTGCAATAATAAAGCAAGGAGGGAGGAAAGTTTATTTGTTTAAATAAGCTAATGATTTTTTGGAGGCATAAAATAATACTATGGGAGTACTTAAACCTCTATTAAAGACTGAACGAGGATAAAGAAAGTAAATAGTGATAAATAAAAATGGTTATGATATAGTATTAATGACCATTTTTTCTTTTCATTTAGTATGTCAATTTACTTTATAATAATGAATAAATGTGATAAAATAATGTGGTAAAGGTAGTGGAGGAAGTTATGTATAATTTTATAAAAGGAATAGTAGATGAAATTACAAGTACTAGTGTTATTATTGATTGTCATGGTGTAGGGTATGAAATATTTACTCCTAATCCATATTCTTTTAATGAAGGCGAGGAAACAAAAGTTTATGTTTATTTTCATATTAGAGAAGATGAACAGAGTTTATATGGTTTTAAAAAGAAAGAAGAGAAAGAGTTATTTTTGCAACTTATTAATGTTAAGGGATTAGGTCCTAAAATGGCTCTTCCTATTATTGCTATGGGAAGTATTAATGGTATTGCAGATGCTATTAATCGTGAAAACTTGTTATATTTAAAGAAGTTTCCTAAAATTGGTGATAAACTTGCACGTCAAATGATTCTTGATTTAAAAGGAAAGCTTATTGTTAATGGTGAGATTGTTGACGATGAAAAAGATGAATTATTAGAAGCTCTTAAAGGACTTGGTTATAAAGATAAAGATATTAAAGCAATTCTACCACGTGTTAATAAAGAAGTAAAAATAGAAGAACAAATCAAAGAAGCACTTAGGTTACTTGTTGGGAGGTAAGAATGGAAGAAGATATTTTAGATAGCGAACAAAAAGAAGAAGATAAAGATAATAGTATTCGTCCACAAGCTTTAGATGAATATATTGGACAAAGTGAGGTAAAAGAAAATATTAAAGTATTTATTGAGGCTGCTAAAATGCGTAATGAACCACTTGATCATGTTTTATTATATGGTCCACCAGGACTTGGTAAAACAACACTTGCTAATATTATTGCTAATGAACTTGGAAGTAATTTAAAAACTGCATCCGGACCTGCAATTGAAAAGTCAGGTGATTTAGCAGCCGTATTATCAACTTTGGAACCAGGGGATGTTTTATTTATTGATGAAATACATCGTATGCCAAGATTTATTGAGGAAATACTTTATCCGGCGATGGAAGATTTTACTTTAGATATTGTTGTTGGTAGTGACAATAATACAAGAAGTATCAAAATTGATTTACCACCATTTACTTTAGTAGGGGCAACAACGAGAGCAGGAGATTTAACAAGTCCCTTAAGAGATCGCTTTGGTATTACTTGTAAACTAAAGTATTATGATGAAGATGAATTAAGAATGATTATTGAAAGAACAAGTCGGGTTCTTAATATGCCAATTGCTCATGAAGCAGCCGTATCTCTTGCAAGAAGAAGCAGGGGTACTCCAAGAATTGCTAATCGTTTATTTAAAAGAGTTCGCGATTTTGCATTAGTTGAAGGCTTAGATGAAATTAATGAAGAAATAACTAATAAGGCTTTGGGAAGACTTAAAGTAGATAAAGCAGGTCTTGATGAAACCGACCATCAATTTTTAAAAGCGATTATTGAAAAATTTAATGGCGGACCTGTTGGTATTGAAACTATTGCTTCAAGTATTGGTGAAGAAATAAGCACAATTGAAGATGTTTATGAACCATATCTTTTACAAAATGGTTTTATTAAAAGAACAGCAAGAGGACGTGTTGTAACTAAAAAAGCGTATGAACATCTGGAAATCGAATTTCAAGACCGATTATTTTTCTAAATCGCAAAAAACATCTTGCATTATAATAATAAATATGATAAGATTTTGTTGTAAGAATAAAGGAGTGTTGTTGTATGAAAGATTTAGATAAGACGTTTTTAGATATTGATGAACTTGCTAAGAAAATCGAACTAAGAATTAAAGAATTAGAAGCGAAAGAGGAAGAAAAAAAGAGGGAACAAGAATATAAGAATGAAGATTTAGGTGAAAATATCGCTAATCTTGATGAAATCATTAAAGAAATTGATAAGCGTATTGCTGAACTTGAAGAAGAAGAAAAACTTAATGTTGATGATTTAACAGAGAAAGTTAATGCTAAACTAGATGCTCTAGATGAATTTAATGATTTTGATGATGATATCGAAAAAACAAGATATGATCTTGAAGAAATATCAAAACAAATTAATGAAACAATTAAAGCGTTAGAAAAGAAGAAAAAAGATAAAAAACGTAAAAAAGCAATGTACTGTGATATGGCAAGAAGAAACGGTACAGTAGGAAAAAAGAAAAAAAATAATAAAGTGTCAAAAGAATAGATTAATCTATTCTTTTCTGTTATAATAAAGGAAGGTGATAGCATGAGAACAATTTTACCAGCAGATACATATAAAGTGTTTAATAGAGCCTTCATTGGTAGTAAAGAAAAAGATATTATTGTATCTCTTTATCAACCACTTATTGGAGTTTTAGCAACTAATTTATATTTAACTCTTACTAATGATTTACATGATGATGGTATTGAAAGTGAAACATTATCGCATCATCATTTAATGAGTTTAATGTTAGTAAATCTTGATACAATTGTGGAAGCAAGAAGAAAATTAGAAGCGATTGGTCTTTTGAAAACATTTTATAAAGAAGATACAATTAATAATTATATATATGTTTTATATGCACCACTTTCCGCTAATGAATTTTTAAATCATCCAATACTTAATGTTGTTTTATATAATAATTTAGGTAAAATGGAATATGAAAAAATTGTAGAAAAATATCGAGTTAAAAAATTTAATACGAAAGATTTTATTGATGTAACGACATCTTTTGATAAGGTATTTACCAGTGTAAATGGTTATTCTTATAATAATGATGATATAAGAGATGAAAAAACCAGAAGTATTGAAATAAAAAGTAATATTGATATTAATTTAATTATTAGCGCGATACCTAATCGAATGACAAGTCCGAAGTGTTTTAATAAGGAAACAACAGAATTAATAATTGAATTAGCATATTTATACAAAATAGATAATTTAAATATGCAAGGAATTGTTAGAAATGCTATTAATGAAAAAGGATTAATTGATAAAGAAGAATTAAAAAATAGTTGTCGTAATTTTTATCAATTTGAAAATAATGGTAAACTTCCAACACTTATTTATAATAAACAACCGGATTATTTAAAAGAACCGGAGGGGAATAACAGTAATATTTCAAAGATGATTTATACTTTTGAAAATATTAGTCCAATAGAGTATTTAAAAAGTTGTTATAATAATGCAGAGCCGACGAATCGTGATAAAAAGATTGTTGAGAGTTTAATGCTAAATCAGAAATTAAGTCCAGGGGTTGTGAATGTTTTGCTAGATTATGTTTTAAATGTTAATGATAAAAAATTAAACAAGGATTTTATTGAAGCAATCGCGGGACAATGGAAACGGCTTAATATTGAAACAGTTAAGGAAGCAATGGAAATATGTCGCAAAGAACATAAAAAAATTGTCAAATCAGTTCCAAAACCAATTAATAAAAGTAATAAGAAAACAGAGGAATTACCGGAATGGTTTGATAAAACAGTTGAAACAAATAAAGAAAATATTGATGAATTAGTTGAAGTACTAAAAGATTTTGATTAATAGGAGGATTTATGGGATTATTTGGAAATATTAAAAATTTATTTAAGAAAAAAGAAGTTAAAGAGGATGAAGAAACTAAAGTATATGAAGAAGGTTTGACAAAGTCACGAGATAATTTTGTTTCAAAATTAGTTAATTTAACGAAAAAACACAATAAAATTGATGATGAATATTTTGAAGAACTAGAAGATATTTTAATTATGGCTGATATTGGCGTTAATACAGTAATGAATTTTATCGAAAAACTAAGAAAAAGAGTTAAACATGAGAATATCGAAAGTCCAGAGGATTTAAAAGAAATTATTGTTGATGAATTATTTGTAATATATGTAAATGATAGTATTATATCTAATAAAGTTGTTTATAACGAAGATGGTATGACGGTTATTCTGTTTGTAGGTGTTAATGGTACTGGAAAAACAACAACTATCGGGAAACTTGCTAACAAATTAAAGAATGATGGCAAAAGTGTTATGATGATTGGAGCCGATACATTTAGAGCTGGTGCAATTGAACAACTTCAAGAGTGGAGTAAAAGATGTGATACGCTTTTCTTTAGCAAAGAAGAAGGAACAGATCCAGCAGCAGTTGTTTATGAAGGTCTTGATATCGCTAAAGAAAAACATGCTGATGTTGTTTTAATAGATACAGCAGGACGTCTTCAAAATAAGGTTAATTTGATGCATGAACTAGAAAAAATAAATAAGGTTATTGCAAGTAAAGTAGAAGGGGCACCACATGAGACATTTTTAGTAGTTGACGCCACAACAGGTCAAAATGGTATCAGCCAAGCTAAAAACTTTAAAGAAATAACAAATATTACCGGAATTATTTTAAGTAAAATGGATGGAACGGCTAAAGGTGGTATTGTCTTAGCAATTAAAGAAGAAGTTAATATACCTGTTAAATTTATTGGCTTAGGAGAAGGAATTAATGATTTAATGGCCTTTGATATTGAAAAATATATTTATGGTTTATTTAAGGATATGATGTAATGGAAGAAATTGTTTATTTAAATAACTTATTTGATTTATATGGGGAATTGTTAACGGAAAAGCAACAAAAGTATTTTAAAAACTATTATTTTGAAAATTTATCATATGGAGAAATTGCTAATATATATCATATTTCTCGTAATGCTATTTTTCATCAGTTAAAACTTATTGAAGAAAAACTATATTTTTATGAGAAAATATTGAATTTATATAGTAAAAAATTAAAAATTAATGATATAATAGACTTGATAGATGATAAGAATATCAAAAAAGAATTAGAAGATTTGTTTTAGGAGGATTATATGTTTGAAAATATCGTCAAAATTAACGATCGAGGGGCAATGGTTAAATTAAATGAATTAAATAACAATATTAATTTTATGGGGCTTCATTTAGTACTTGAAACTGATAAGTATAAAGTTGTTTGTGAAATTGATGCCATTGATAAAGATGTTTTAAGTACCCATTTTATTGGTGAAATCATAAACGGAAGATTCTTTAATGGTGTTATTAATAAACCTGATGTAACTGCTAATATTCGTTTAATGAATAGTGATGAAACATTATTAATAACGGGTGTTAAGGGAGAAGGAACATTTACCTTTGGAAAGAGTCCTTTTTATGATAATAAAGATGTATATGTAAGTATTAATGAAATATTTAGTAATCATTTAACTATTTTAGGTAATTCTGGATGTGGTAAAAGTTATGGTACTGCTAATTTAATGCAAAGTATTTTTAAGACAGAAGGATTTTTACCATACAAAGCAAGTGTTATCTTTTTTGATAATAATGGAGAATATATAAGTGCTTTTGAAAATATGAATAGTATAAATCCTAACTATCATTTTAAAGTAATTACAACAAATAATAAATATTCATATAAAAAACTAGCAATTCCATTATGGCTTCTTGGTGTTGATGATATAGCATTATTATTATCTGCAACAACTCCTAATCAAATGATTTTAATTGAGAGAATGATTAAGCTTGCACGTATTTTTTCGGAAAGTGATGAAACAAGTGTTAATTTTAAAAATCATCTTCTTGCGAAAGCAATGTTATCAATTCTTTATTCTAATGATATGCCGGCTGCTAAAAGAAATAACATTTTTGGATTGTTTAATACATGTCATACCAAAGAACTTAATATGGAAGCTGTTATTCAAGGAGCAGGTTATACAAGAAAATTTAGAGATTGTTTTCATATAGATAAGGAAGGTATATTTACTGAAAGTATATTAGTAACTAATTATATTGCTAGTTTCGTTAAAGAAGAATATGATGATTATGAACCAAGACAATATAATAGTTACTCACTAGTTGATTTAGAAAATGCTCTGGCTTTCTCTTTGGTATCTGAAGGATGGCTTAATAATCCAAGAACGTATAGTGATGCCATTGCAATTAAAGTTAAATTGCATACTTTAACAATTAGTGAAAATGCTAAATTCTTTGATGTTCCAGGAAATGTTACATTAGATCAATTTTTAGTAAGTTTATTAATGGAAAATGGTGGAAAGAACCAATTATTAAATATTAATTTGGAAGATATAGATGATAGCCTTGCTAAAGTAATTGTTAAGGTAATGTGTCGAATGTTTTTTGAATATGCTAAAGCTCTTCCTAATCGTGGAAGTGTACCATTTAACATCTTTGTAGAAGAGGCACATCGTTATATTAAAACAGGAGAAGACATAGATCTTCTTGGATATAATATTTTTGATCGTATAAGTAAAGAAGGACGTAAATACGGTGTTTTATTAAATCTTATATCACAAAGACCCGTTGAATTATCTGAAACAGTTATGTCTCAAT
The DNA here is from genome assembly GCA_902801795.1 of uncultured Erysipelotrichaceae bacterium. Taxonomy (GTDB): domain Bacteria; phylum Bacillota_I; class Bacilli_A; order RF39; family UBA660; genus RUG12783. Next base: position 6,541 of record CADCJQ010000011.1, on the reverse strand, counting down.
GTGCTAATTATTTAATATTTAAAACAACCCATCCAAGGGATATTGAATATATTACGCAAATGGTTCCATATATTACTGATGAAATTATTGAAAAACAAAAAGGATTACAGCCAGGATATTGTCTTGCATTTGGAACTGCCTTTAAAGTGCCTTTAATTATTAAAATGAATATTCCTAATCCAGCACCAAAGAGTGATAACGTTAATATTATTAAAGAATGGAGTATTACAAGGAGTGTTCAGTAATGAAAAAGTATTTTTCATTAATTATTTTGCTATTACTGATAACTATTAAAGTTAATGCTTTAGAAAATGCTAATATTATAGTTAATTGCCCAAATGATAAAGTAAAAAAAGATACAAGTATTAAATGTGATGTTGAATTAAGTTATACTGATATTTCTTTTTCAAATATATCTTTTGAACTTGAAAGTGATTTAGATGTAACCTTTGTAAATAGTATTGGTACACTAAAAAAAGAAGAGAAGGTAATTAATATTTCATTTGATAATGAAATAGATAATTTAGTCAATATAGGAAATATTAATATTTCTAAAGCAAATAATGGAAAGGTAATGTTTAATAATATTCGTTTGCTAAATGATAGCGAAGAAGTTTATAAAATAGACGATATTGTAAAAGAAATTAAAGTATTAGAGGGAAATTTAGATAGTAATTGTGATTTAAATGGTATTATTGTCAATGGTGTTCCTGTTAAAAATTTTAATAAAGATGTTTTGCATTATGAACCAATATATGTTAATAGTCAATCTGTCTTTGTTGACGCTGTAAGAAGTAGTGATAAATCAAATGTATCAGGTCTTGGCAATATGCGTGTTAGAGAAAATCGTGATGTAACAAGAGTAATAACTGTTGTTGCCGAAGATGGTACAAAAAAAGAATATACTTTAGTTCTTCGATATGGTGAAGAAGAAATAAAGAAAGAAGATGAAACACCTCTTCCGGATAAACTTAGTAGTGATGCGACGCTTAATTTAATAGAACTTCATAGTAATGGTAAAAAAATCAATTTTAATTTTAAAAAAGAACAAACGACTTATATTGTTAAACTTGATGATAATGATATTACTAATATTAATGTTCAAGCAGAATTAAGTGATAGTAAAGCTGATTTTGTGCCTAATTTTGGCCCACGTGAAGTAAATATTGATTATGGTACAAATAAAATTGAAATTAAGGTTGTTGCGGAAGATAAAACAGAAAATGTATATACTTTAAATATTATGAGGGACGATAAAAGATCAGACAATTCCTTATTATCATCCCTTGAAATAAATAATAAAAAAGTAGAATTAAAAGATGATGAATTATCATATGATATTACATTAGATAAGTTAAATGAAAGAACGAATGTATCTCTTGAAACCCAAAGTGATAAAGCAACAGTTGAATATGAAGAAATTGAATTAAATGATGGAGAGAATAATCTTCTTATAAGAGTAACTGCGGAAAATGGCCATCAATCAGAATATAATATTAAAATATATCGTATTGAAAGTAAAGAAGCATCGCCATTTGAAAATATTTCCATTTCAGGATATGAATTTAGTTTTGATATGAATAAATTTGAATATGATTTGTATTTTGATGATATTCCAAAGAAACTTAATATTACAGTTAATCCACAAGATATTTTACATGAAATATCGAATAATGATAATTTAAAAGATGGTAGTATTGTAATGGTAAAAATTATTGATGATAGTGCTGTAAGAAATTATGCTTTTAATATTCATGATAAAGCCAATTTGCAAAGAAATAGTAATTTAATATATTATGCTTTTTTAGGTATAAGTATTTTACTTTTAATTATATCGATAGTTCATGCTATTAAAATAAATAAAAAAAAGAAATAACTTTACTATTTGGTAAAGTTATTTCTTGATAGAAAGAAAAAAATTTTATATAATAAATAGTTATTAGGAGGAATTTATGTTTGAAGGATTACAAGAAAAATTAGAGGGAATTATTCATAAAGCAAAAGGATATGGTAAAATAACCGAAGATAATATAAGTGAAATGTTAAGAGAAGTTCGTGTTGCTTTATTAGAGGCTGATGTTAATTATAAAGTTGTTAAAGAGTTTATTAGTAATGTTAAAGAAAAAGCCTTAGGAAGTAGTGTTTTAACATCATTGAAACCAGGGGATGTTTTTGTAAAAATAGTTAATGATGAATTAATTGAATTATTAGGTGGGGAAGAAAAACCTCTTAATATATCAGGAAATCCTGCTATTTTGATGCTTGTTGGTCTTCAAGGAAGTGGTAAAACGACAACTATTGGTAAACTTGCTAATTTTTTGCGTAAAAAGCATGCTAAAAAGCCTCTTTTAGTTGCATGTGATGTTTATAGACCAGCTGCTATTGACCAGTTAAAAACCATCGGAAAAGAACTTAATATTCCAGTATATGATGAAGGATTAAATAATCCTGTTGAAACAAGTTTGCATGCTATTAATTATGCTAAAGAGAACCATTATGATTATGTTTTAATTGATACTGCAGGACGACTTCATATTGATGAAAAACTAATGGATGAACTTAATAATATTAAAGAGAAAGTTCATCCACAAGAAATATTATTAGTTATTGATTCTATGATGGGACAAGATGCTATTAATGTTATAACTGGTTTTAATGAAAAACTAGCATTATCTGGGGTTATCTTAACGAAACTTGATGGTGATACCCGAGGTGGTGTTGCTTTATCAGTAAGACATTTAACAAATGTACCAATTAAGTTTATTGGTGTATCTGAGAAAATGGATGGATTATCAAGCTTTGATCCTAAGAGAATGGCTGAAAGAATTTTAGGAATGGGGGATATTGTATCTTTAGTTGAAAAGGCGGAAGAGATAATTGATGAAAAAGAAGCAGAAAAAGCTTTTAAAAAAATGCAAAAAGGAAAATATGATTTAGAAGACTTCTTAGGACAAATGAAACAAATAAAAAAGATGGGACCACTAGAAAATATTTTAAAATTAATCCCTGGTGCAAGAAAAATGGGACTTAATAATATTCAAATTGATCCTAAACAAATTGCACATATTGAAGCAATAGTTTTATCGATGACTAAAGAAGAAAGAGCCAATCCGGATATTATTAAAGCAAGTAGAAAACAAAGAATTGCAAAAGGATCAGGTAGAAGTGTTCAAGAAGTTAATAAATTATTAGAACAATTTGAACAAACAAAAAAAATGATGAAACAAATATCCAATGGTAATTTTAAAATGCCATTTTAAAAGGAATTATTATGAGTAAAATAGTTGAAGAATTTTTAAAAGATTATTTAAAAAGACAACCTTACGCTAGTCATGAAGAACTTGTGAAGGTATTATCAGAAGCAGAATTAATAATTAGAAACAATCATGATAAATCACTTGAAGAAATTATTAATATAATTATTCAAAAAGATATTGAAGAATATGAAGAAATAAGAAAAAAATATGGAGTACCTGGTTATACGGGTAGTATAAGTGTTGGTAATATTAATGTTAAATTATATGGTGGTAATATCAATTATTTAGGCGAACCAATGCCATCAAATGCTTTATTTGATATTGCTTCGATGACGAAGTTTTATACTCAAATTGTTGCTTACAATTTAATTAAAGAAGGATATTTCAAAAGAGAAGATAAAATAACGGATTTGGATAGTCGATTTGTAAATCTTGGGAATTTAACCATTGATGATATTTTAACATTTGCCGTATCATTTAGAACTGATGGTTTAATTAAAGACAAGAAAACGATTGATGAAGCATTAAATACCTTATATACCGCTAATGTTCAAGAAGTTGGTAAATGGAATTATAATGATGTTGGTTTAATGATTATGAAAGAAGTTATGGAAAAAGTAACTAATATGACTTATCCGGAATTAGTTGATAAATATATTATTAAACCATTAAATCTTCGAGATACCCATATTATTGTTCCAAGAAGTAAATTTCATTTACTAACAGGAACTCCTAATTTTAAAATAGGTCATATAAATGATATGAGTGCGAATGCTGTTGGAGGTTATTCTGGTCATGCAGGAATATTCGCATCTAGCGATGATTTAGTAAAATTAGCAAGAGGTGTTCGAGAAACTAATATTGTTCCCAATATTAGTGATGCTTATATACCAGGAAGATTAAATGATTCAATTGGGACGATGGGAAATGTTTATACATCTCATCCTGAAGGAATTGTTAAAACCTTTGTTGATAATTTAGAACCAAGAGATACTTTTGCAATTGCTGGTAGTACAAGAGTAAACATGGCCTCATCAAGTGATTCTACCTTTAATATCTTGTTTAATCCTAGTAGTATGAGTATGGATGAAGCCCGTGAAAGAATAAAAACAATTAATGATGAAAGAATAAAAAAAGGTTTAGCACCAATTAATCCCGTTAAAGAATTTGAATTTCTACGTGACGGAAGACTTGTTAGTTATAATTTGATTGATCCAAGACAACTACTTCCATTAGGTGAGATGGAAAAATCTGTTGTTAATATGGCAAGAACAACTCTTAAATTAAGATTTTTAGATTATCTTGTTAAAAGATATGAAAAAAACATTGAAGAAATTAATATCGAAAGAAATGTCAATAATAAATAATAAAACCAAAGTAAATTATCTACTTTGGTTTTCTAATATTTAAAATATTATAGTCTGTGTAAAAGCATTCTAAATACATAGTAAAGAAATAATATCATTAAGCCTACATAAACCCACATTAAGATATCTTCTAATACTCCTGTTGAGTAATTATTAATTATTGCGGGAATAGAATCAGGAAATATTTTATTAATAAAATTATTGATATCACTAGATGTATGTTTTCCAATATAGTCCAAAATTCTTAAGAATATATCAATTAATCCAAAGAAAATAATGACATTACTAACTCTTTTAAAAACTAATGCAACAATTAATAAGATAATAAAAATAATTACAATATCCATAAATACACCTCACTACCATATTAAATTTTAGCAAAAAAGTTGGCAAATGTAAATTGAAAATGAAAAAAACATGTAAAGATTGACAAAAAAAGTAAAAAATTTGTTAAAATAGTTGATTTTCATATATAAGATGTGTTATCGTTTATATGTAAGCATAAGTTATGCTTAGTATTTAACTTTGAAGGAGGACAATTAAAATGAAAAAAGTTGAATTAGTAGAAGCTATTGCTAGCAAGGCTGGAATTACAAAGGCAGATGCAACAAGAGCACTTGATGCAACACTTGAAGTAATTACAAGTGAATTAGTTGCTGGAAATAAAGTACCATTTATTGGATTTGGAACATTTGCAGTTGCAAAACGTGATGCAAGAACAGCTCGTAATCCAAGAACTGGTGAAACTGTTAAGATTCCTGCTAAACGTGCTGTTACATTTAAAGTTGGTAATGCACTAAAAGCAAAAGTTAATGAATAAGAGAAATCTTATTCTTTTTTCTTTATAAAATTTTGGTGAATATGCTTGACTAAAGAATAAACTTTTATTATGATTATTATGGTTGGTGATAATGAAAGATTTAGCATTAGAAATATTAAATATAATATATAATTATGGATATAAGGCTTATATTGTTGGTGGATATGTTCGTGATAGTTTACTTAATATTGAATCCAAAGATATTGATATAACAACAAATGCAACTCCTATGGAATTAAAAAATATTTTTCCCAATGAAGAAATTATTAATTCTGCATATGGGTCAATTACTCTTTTTTATAAAAATAACAAATTTGAGATAACTACTTTTAGAAAAGAAGAAGATTATCTAGATAATAGGCATCCATCAAGAATAATTTATATTAATGATTTGTTTGAAGATCTTCAAAGAAGAGATTTTACTATTAATGCTTTATGTATTGATAAAGATAACAATTTTCTTGATTTAATAGATGGTAAAAAAGATTTAGATAATCATCTTATTAAAACAATAGGGGATAGTGATATATCATTTAAACAAGATGCCTTAAGAATATTACGAGCAATTAGGTTTGCTAGTTATTTAGATTTTAAGTTAAGTGATGATGTTAAAAAAGCTATAGTTGAAAATAAGCATTTGTTAAGAAATATTTCGTATACAAGAAAAAAACAAGAATTAGATAAAATTTTTGGCAGTAATAAAGCGTATGAAGGAATAAAACTCTTAAAAGATTTTTCTCTTGATAAAGAATTAGAATTAATTAATATAGATAGAGTAAAAGACTATAGTGATATTGTTGGCATTTGGGCAATGATTAATACGGATGCCTATAATTTTACTAGCAGTGAAAAAGAATTAATCGAAAAAATAAATGCAGTCTATGAATTAGATAATTTAGATAGTGAAGTACTATATAAATATGGATCATATGTTAATGTTATTGCGGGTATTAATAAAGGATTAAAGAAAAAGGATATTTTAGAAAAATATGAAAGTTTGCCTATAAAAAATCGTGATGATATTAAAATAACAGCGCAAGAAATATGTCAGATATTAAAGAAAACCGCGGGTCCATTTATTGGAATAATTTATCAAA